>JAPPDN010001012.1 GCA_028824575.1 Candidatus Poribacteria bacterium
ATGAAGTTTAATAAAATATTTTGGTAATTCTGTGTTCTCCCAGGGCCGGTAGGTGCGGTTTCCTAACCGCACCGGACTTCCACAAGAAATTACCCGATTAAATTCTTAATCTTCACACGAAAAACCTTTCAGTTTTCAGAAAGAGACTTTAGAACTATCAAAAACCTCTTATAACTGACAACTGAAAACTGATAACTGATAACTATTTCCTCTGACAACTGATAACTATTCCCCTGATAACTACTAAAGCATCCCCTGCATCTTTTCCGCGACCCAGTCCACAGCGACATCTATCATCACTTGCCCCTTTTCAGTTGTCGCTAACTTCGCTTGATGGTGATATTCGCGATCGGATTTCGCTTGACCTTCATCAGAGATGGTGAGTTTCGCGCTATCATAATCCACACCGTTCCAATCGACGTTCTCCGCGAAAGCGGCAAGGGCAAATGCCGTCTCAAACTCCGCAGCGTGTCCGGGACAGACACCTGATTCCATCTGCTCTTGGACCAGTTCACTCGTGTACGCTTCCCAATAAGAATGGAATTCGATGTTAATGCCGAGTTTCTCTCGGTAGCCATCTAACCGCTCATGCACGGGCCCCGAATTACCCGCATGCCCATTGACAATTAGGATGTTGTCGATTCCGTGCCGACGCATGCTATCGGCGACATCATAAAGCACCTCGCCAAAGACCTCCGCACGGAGTGTGAGTGTGCCTTTGTGGTCCATCCAGTGTTCGGACACACCAATCGCCAGAGGTGTTGTGACAATAACCTGTGGGAACAACTTTTCAGCCGCTAATTTGGAAACATAGACCGCGCTTTGCGTGTCGTGATACATCGCCAAGTGTTCGTTGTGTTGCTCTGTACTTCCTGTCGGGATAATTGCGCCTTTGAGCGTACCAGCATCAATCGCCTCTCGGACATAACGCCGTTGGTTTTCCCAGAGTAGTACGGATTTGATTTGAGACATCATCTAACCTCCACTGTTTTTCGGTAAAAAACTATACCTACTGAGTATATCTTGGACAGCCGCAATACCATCTTCCATTGACTTCCTATCAGGTGGAAGATAGTCTTGCAAACTCTCCCAATCGTATGCGTTCTGCTGCGTGTCACTGTTTTTAAAGAGGATTTTGGTGCCGTAATCTCGGATCTCATTGAGCGTCCATTCATAGATATAAAACCCGAAAATGTCCGCGTGTAGGGCAGCACCGTTCCGCCGTTCCGCAAGATAACTTTCTAAAACCACCTCAAACCGTTCGCCTGTGAAAGAGACCAAATCTTTTTCAGGGGGACCTAAGCAGACACCATCCCAATCAATTATGTGAAGTCGATTTTCAGCATCTATAATGAGATTGCCGGGCGTCGGATCGCCATGTGTAATGACAAAAGGCGTTTGTAGTGTCGATGCTGAACGTCCGAGACTATCGTATCTCTCAAGTGCTTGTAAAATCTCTGATTTGTGTTGCGTAATCGCCTCGATTAACTGCTTCTGGTATTGATTCTGAGGCGGTATCTTCCCCGGTGCCTCAAGCACCCTGTGAAGTTCATGCCGCAAAGGCAAGTCATACGTTGCGACTGTAAGGTTATTAGACGCAACTGCATCTGTGCATCCATGGATTGTCGCGAGTAATGCCGCTGTTTGTGAAAGTTCTGCATCCGTGAAATCTTTGCCGACCTTCCACAAATCCCAACGGCTTTTGCCTTCAATGAACGGAAACAACGAGACCCTAAAATCTTGCCACGGAACGCTTAGTGCTCCTTCCAGCGTTTCCAAAGGCGCGACAATACCAGATATATTACACTGATGCCGTAAAAGTGATGCAACCTGCAAGCAACTATTTGGCACAGAAGTTGAAGCTTTCGCAAAATACTTTTCACCTGTTTCAGACGCGACAACATAACCGTAACTATCTTCACCTTCCGGGAAAAAGGTTATGGATTGTAAGGGTAGCGCGTAGGCAGTACTGAGGGATTCCTTTAGTTCCGTTTTATCAAAAGTATTGTCAACTTTCATAAGCGATATGGAATAGTCTACTAAATTCAGAAACTATTATCTGAATTTCTCGAAATAAGCATCAATTTCTGATCTTAACTCAATACCTGCCATTTCAAATGCATCCAGCAGATCTACGTAACTACCTTCTCCACCCAAAAAATCCCAGAGTTCTTCTGCGATCAAAACTTCATGATTCAGATCTAACATACCTCTTAGCGTCCACCGTTTATAAGGTTCTGGCTCATAAGGATTGTAAGGGAGGCCAATCATAGTATTTACGACAGCACTTGGCTCTCTTGCCAATTCAGCAGCGGTCCATTCCAATAGCGTCTGTTTGAATTTCTCAAAATCGCTTTTGTTGGGTTTCACAGTTTTTAGGTCGAATAAAAATAGTTCGCCTTCATGGCTTTCCAACCAGATATCTACCTTAGTCAGTCTGACTTGATTTAAAATTCCTTCTTGGCAAACTTCCCTAATTTCTTCTATTTCGGTAGATTTATTGGGTTCTCTGTTAGCCACCGTTAATTCATTCACGATTGTCTAAATTTGCTGATGTGCTTCGGAGCTGATTTTACTAAAAGGTTTAACCTGGGTTTCTGCAACCTTAAACCTTTCACGTGCTAAAGCAATAGCCACTGGTTCGTAGATTGAGATGCCAAACGTCGTATTCAAAGACTGGATAAAAGAAAATAAAGCCATCCGATCTTTACCAAGTAAGCGATAGTGAAAAGGCATATTGGCCGTTTCAGGCTTCTTATAGGACCGAAACTTAGCGCGCATACAATCCTTGATTTTCTCTTTAATCATCGTTTGCCGTTGTAAAGACATTGTCAGTTCCTCTTTTCTTTCAAGTGGAATATTGTCTCGGAATATGCCGATTCCCGATTCTTCTCGGTTCGGTTTAGCACAGGACGCTTGTGTTGGTTGACGATGTGCATCCCCGCCATTTCAGCGATAGTAGGATACATATTGAACTTATCATTTGCAACAACGAAGATATCGTAATCATCTGCCAAAAACCTTTTACAGTTTTTGAATACCTCCGCTACTCCGTGGATGTACGATTCCCTTGCTTCCCGCCCTTTTCCCCTGAACAAGGGCCCAATTTCTAATTCATCCAGTCTTTTGAAACCGAAGAGATCATAGGCATAAGCATGCTGCTCATGGTAGTTGATGAGCCCGACATACGGTGGACTCGTGAAAATACCCTTAATCCGCCGCTTTTGGGCTAACCCTGCGAACTGAAGGTTTGCATGCTTCAGCATCGCGAAGATGTTAATAGTCCGAGAATCACCGGTTATGCAGTGTTGAAAGGTGTCCGTTTTTAGTCTGCCAAATTCGCCCCATCGTTGGATGCTATCCTTACAATATCGTTCCCACCAACCAAGAATTGAGAAGAGTGGCTTACAGACTTTTCCGTGTTTTCGGCAATAATAGGTTGTCGTTACAGGTTTCCGCAATGTGCCTAAATCCGCGTGCGTTGTGGCTCTGCACGAACGGATCGTCCGGCTTAAAATGAGCATCAAAGCTTTTTGGGTTGATGCGTCTTCTACTTTAAGAATTTCGTTGTAGACAAAATCAACCTCGGCTCTAACCCTTGGAAGATACCACTGTTTCATAAAGCGAGAGGAGTCGGCTGGCATCTGTGTGTCAATTTGGTATTCGGTAACGAGTTTATGATATATTTCTAAAAAAGCAGCCTCCTTTTCAGCTCCATATCGCTTCTGGTCAATTTCACCCGATCTAACTTGGCGTTTGAAAGATACTGGAAAATATTGATTATTGAAAGCCGTAAGCAATGCTGCGAGTTTAGAATCAAATTCAAGTATATTAGATGTAGCAACGAGATTTTTGAGAGCAACCGTGATTCTCTGACTTTCCTTATACAAATGGGTCAAATTATAGGGTGCCACTTTGGCATTGCCAATAAAAGCGTTAAACGCCGAAACGTCAATGCCAACTGCGTGCATACCAAGTTCACTTGCTTGGACTAAGGTAGTCCCGCTTCCACAGAACGGATCAAGCACAACATCACCCGGTTGAAAATAGACATCTCGTTTAAAGTTGTCAGTATGCGCGTCCAAAAAGTATTCAACTAATTGTGGGATAAACTTGCCTTTGTACGGATGCAGTCTGTGGACGTGTTTTGTTGTTTCTGCCTCTTTGACTTTTTCAAAAGACAATGTCCAATTCAAATCGTCCCCGAGTTTATCTTTCCATCGTGTCTCTCGGCGATTTAGACTGTAATAATCCTCAAGACTTTGCAGAGGAACCAGCGTTGACCCGTTATCAACAACGGATTCAATCCGCCCATACTGGATTAAATAGGTGATATTTGCGGGTGTAACGTTTTTGTTGAGATGTTCTGAAGCCCATTGGCTTGCTTGTTTGAGCGTCAAGAGCATTTTTCTATATCTATCCTCCCATCGGGGGTTCGTGTATAAAAAAGCAACTCTACGTTTATGGAATAGAGAAGACTTGTTTACTGTGGCAGCTCTGCTCAATTTGCTGAAGCCGACTCCACCTTCTGAAGCACCACTTTGCTCTCGCTTTTCAACTTCAAGGTTTCAGAGATGTTGCCCATATTAATCGCAAGCTTGAATTGTTTGGTAGAGGTTGAAAACCTACCCAAATAGTCTCCAACAGGCACATCGCCGTAGTTTTCAACGAATTTTATCCGAATTTTCTGTCCAGTCTCAAACGTTGCTTCAAGCGCGTCCCCGAGTTTCCAACCGCGTTCGGTAAACGGCGCGATTTCAAGATCCGTCACAGCATTACCATGGTCGTCAATTTCAACAATTGTCCCAGTGAGCGATGCCGTTTGAGGAGTCTCCGGTGCGCTTGTCTTTTGACTGCACCCAATAAAAAGTAGTGTTGTCACCAAAACAACGATGAGTGCTGACTTCCAGTCGTACAAACAAGATTGATAGCGGAATTTCACTGTGATATATACCTCCATGCGTCTTTAAAACTGCCTTAAGTATAGTGGAAAGGTAGACAAATGTCAAGCGAAAGCAGTTGAATAATTTCGGTTTGACATGTCGGCGGGTTTATGATATTCTCTTTTTAGCACAGTTTTTCACGTGTAATAGAAAATCAATATAGGTTGCGGTCAGAAGATCACCGCTTAGCAAAGTTCCCTCAATTTAAAAACTGAGGCGTTGGAGATGAATATGGTAAAGAAACTGAATTTTTATAGCAAGTTTTCAAAATTTGTCAGTTCCATCAAAATTATGCTGCTGTTGTTTGGCATCCTATTGAGTCTTTCAGGTTGCGAAAGAATATCAGCCCCGATGCTACCGGATGACAGTACACTGGAAGCGGAACCATTGACAGTGATGACTTACAATGTTTACGTTGGGAGCAGTGCAGAGCCACTTTTGGCTGTGGAGAATCTCTTACAGGTCCCGCAAGAGGTCGCTAATATGTACAACAACGTGATTGCATCCGATTTTCCGGGACGCGCTACGGCAATCGCCAAATCTATAAAGGCGTATCAGCCACATCTTATCGGCTTACAAGAAATTTCGCTGGTTCGGCGGCAAAGCCCGGGCGATCGGATCACAGGCGGAACTGTTCCTGCTGAAGAGGTCGTCATAGATTTTCTCGAAATTTTGAAAGGCGCGCTTCAGGCAGAAGGCCTAAACTATGAGGTCGCTGGAAAAGTTGAAAATATAGACGTTGAAATGCCGATGTTTACGGATACCGGTATTGTTGATGTGCGTTTAACTGATTATGACGTGATACTGTCCCGCAGCGATGTCGTAGTATCGCGCCCTATGAGCGTGAACTACACGCATGCACTTACAATTGAAATGCTCGGTCTTGAAGTGCAAAGAGGATACATTGCCATAGATGCCACTGTCTCTGGTGTCACTTACCGCGTTGTCAATACACACTTAGAAGCATTTGTGGCGGAAAGTCGGATTGCCCAAACACAGGAACTCGTGGATGTTCTTAGCCCGGAGACCTTGCCTACTATCCTTTTGGGAGATTTCAATACACCAGCCCCCAACGGGACTGCTTACCAAATTCTACTATCGGCGGGATATGTTGATGTCTGGCAGATGGACTCCGAGGGGACTGGTAACACATGTTGTCAGGATGATGACATCCTCAACGAAGTG
The DNA here is from genome assembly GCA_028824575.1 of Candidatus Poribacteria bacterium. Lineage (GTDB taxonomy): Bacteria > Poribacteria > WGA-4E > WGA-4E > WGA-3G > WGA-3G. Next base: position 6,129 of record JAPPDN010001012.1, read on the forward strand.
AGTGACCACTCTGTACGGATTGATCAGATTTTTGTCCGCAATCTGGAACTCCCTGCCTCCGTGATGACACATACCATTGGCGATAAACCGTCGGATCGGTTAACTTCGGGCTTGTGGCCCTCCGACCATGCCGGGGTCGTCGCACATTTCGTATTTGAGTAGTGCAAAATCGTCTGGCACTCTAAAAAAGTAAGCGAATGAGTTCTCACCGAAATGAGAACTCATTCACTTTTCAAATAAGACTGCCTTTGAAACGTTCGTGATTATTCAGTTGCCCCACCGTCAGGTGTTGCCTCAATTATGTCAGGCTGCGGCATCCCATTAAGAATTTGCCGTACCCCGACACTTTTGACTGGATTGCGGTTCGCATCAAAATGAGAGATACTTGTAGCACCTTCATAGTTTGTGATTTTAGCGATTGCATCCCGAATCGCAGCCGGATCATCGGTTGATCCCACTATCTCGATCGCCATTTTCAAGATTCTCAGGGCATCATAACCTGCTGCTGCAATGCCGTCAACAGAGCCGTATTTCGTCCCATAAGCAGTATTAAAATCTACAGCATCCGGATCTAAGTTGGTACAATAATAACCATCAACAGGTTCATTATCCGCCAAAGTCGTAGACATCAGCGGATCGTCCCAACCATCGCTACCAATAAAGGTAGATTCAATTCCCATGTCCCGTGCTTCTTTCATTATATGTGGGTTCGCTGGTGGAAAACTGGCGAGAAGAAGGACATCAGGGGCTGCATCTTTAACTGCAGTCAGTTGCTCAGTAAACATCATCGCTCCACTCTCATAGGTTTGCTCGGCAACTACGCTCCCGCCAAGTTTTTCAAAACTTGCCTTAAATGATTGCACAAAACCCTCGGAATACACATCCATGTTTTGCCAAATCATTGCGGCAGTTTTCTTATCAAGTTGGTTTACAACCACTTTTGCCAGAAGTTCAGCCTGTAATACATTAGAGCCTGCAATGAGAAACATAAAATCGTTTGGGTCAGTCGCGTCTGCCGTCACCTCTGCCCTTGTTGCGCCGAGGAGTACCGGGATATTGATAACAGGTCCAACTTTCACAGCATGGCTCGAAAACAGGGGACCCAATATCGCAACAACACCTTCCGATTCAGCCAATGCTGCGGCATCCTGAGCGACGGTGGCTGTGACTTCCTCTTTATAGACGAATTCCACCTGCATCCCGAGGACACCACCCGCTGCGTTGATTTCACCGCGAGCAAGTTCAGCCCCTTTGCCAAAACTGGTATAATTGGGTTGTGGGTGAATTAGACCCACTTTAAGTGTGGGCATAGTCGTTTCATCAGACGGAGTGACCATTTCATCAGTCATCCCCATATCGCGCATCCGTTCACACCCAGACAGCAACGCAACTGAGAGCGAAAGGAATACGCATAGCATTAATCTAAAAATTTGCATATTCATAAATATCTCCTTTATTATTAAAGACACATTTCTTTAGCAAAACGTTACGCCCCGTGAAAAAATATTTTGTCAGGCAATGATTTACAACTGTAGATGGATCTCCGATTCCGATTCTGCCCTGCGACTCCCTCCGAAAATAGAGGAAATCCCGAAAACTATAGTAAAACCTATAATTATACCATTTCTAAATGATGATATTGCATTACCGGTTTTCAAGAAATGTGTGGTGATGCAGAACAAACTAAAAATTTATTCTACATAAAGAGAGATTTATTCAGAAATGGTATTCATTGGGCACTCTCAAACAGTCTGAATGCCTATAACAGGCATTCAGACTGGAAACCCAAACCAAAAGTTTTGCGGCGTACTCGCCCAGATACGACGTGCATCATGCTATGAATATGTCTATTTATAGTAAAGTTTAGAATTAATAGGACACTCTGTGCCGGTTCGGTTAGGGGATTTAGTCTGGGAATAGA
>JAPPDN010000554.1 GCA_028824575.1 Candidatus Poribacteria bacterium
AGAAACACGCGCGCCAGAGCGATTGTAGGGGCGAGGTAACCTCGCCCCTACGTTCTCCCATCCGTTCCGGGTGAAGTCTGAAATGAGATAGAGTTCTTTGTTCAGTTGTTCTGATTCGGCGAGGATTTCGTGGGCAAGTTCAAGGCTCGGCTGAACGTTCGTGGCACGATAAGAGACTGCGGCATCGTTAATCGCCGCTGTGACGCTCCGAAGGTCAGGCGTGAGTTGCCGAAAAATAGGATTCGGAACATCCGACATTAAAATAAGTGCGGCACTGTCTCCGTGCCGCAGTGTATCCAGAATATCAATCGCCAAAACTTTTGCTTTTTCAAACCTGACACCGTCAACATCTTGGTACGCCATGCTGTAAGAGTTATCCAAAACGATGACGATGTCGGTCTTCGCGCGGACGGATGCAACCGGCAACCCAAGCGTCAAGAACGGACGCGCCAAAGCAAGCGCGATCAGCGCGACGATTGCCATCCGCAAAAGCAAAATCAGCAGCTGCCTGAGTTGAAATCGCCGGGCATTTTCACGATGCGCTGCCATCAGAAACATCAGGCTGCTAAAATCGACCGTCACGACACGACGACGGTTCCAAAGATGGATAATCAGTGGGATACCAGCAGCGAGGAGTCCAAAAAGAAATAGTGGGTTGAGAAACGCCATCAGTAGTTATCAGTTTGCTTCGCAGTGAGAACAGTTAAGAAAATCGTCAGAGGAATAGTTTTCGGTCATCAGTTATCAGTTTTGGTTTTTGATAGATGTACACCTTCTTTTAAGATGTTATGGTCTCTGAAATGCTAATGGTTTCAAAGAAGATTTGGGTTTATCAGGAACCTCTTTAACTGATAACTGATGACTATTCAACGATGGCAATTTCAAGTTGATTGAGCGTTCGGAAAACACCTTCGGCAAATTCCATCAGGTTGTCGGACTCCATGGTGCTTCCGCCGAGTTGAATATGATTCGCATCGGCGATGGTCTGTCCGAATGTTGGATCCATCTGGACCCATCTGCCGACGTAGACTTCCGGCCAGAAGTGGTAGTAAAAGGCATCCTTGGCAAATGCGATACCGGAACAGATTCTTGCTGGAATGCCAGCGGCACGTGCTAAAGCAATGAAAAGCACAGTGTGTTCCGTACAATCCCCCGAGAGCGATTCCAAGGCAGTTAATGATGAACCGAAACCACCACTCATTTTTTTCTCGGTAATGGCTGTATACACCCATTCGCATAATTTTTCTGCCGCACGCCACGAATTGACTTCCCCGTCCAATATTTCCTCGGTTTTCGCACGAATCGCTGGCGCGTCGGTTTGAATATAAGCACTCGCACCAAGGAACTCACCTTCTGCGTCCTGAATCGGTAAATTAGGGCAGTCTTCCGCTGCAACCGTTGGCACCTGAATCGAAAGTTTACCTGCGTTTTCACTGTTTACTTCCAGTTTTTGGTAGGAATTAGACATGATTGCATCAGCAATGTTGCCTGTTGGCAGTTTTACATCTGCTTTGAAGTTTTTTGCCTTTGGCGTGGGACGTTTACCAGACGGAAGGATACGAGTTTTTAAGACGACATCAACTTCTTGAATGTCACCAAGCGCAGTTTCTTTATCCGTTTTCGTCGTTACCATGGAAAGCCCCATCATGGGTATTTCTGTTCGATAGTTCACGCCATCAGCGTCGAGCCATACTTTCGCAGTGATCCCATTCATCATATCCAATGTCTGGCGTAAAACATAAACCTGCTTTTCTTCTGACTGGTAGGTTAAAGTGTCTTGCCCTTCAACCTCGATCTCTGTTTTCACCGGCTTCAACAGATCGAAACTGAATATGTGAAAGTTCCGTTTCTCACCTATTTTAAGACCCTGTCTGAACAGTGATTCCACACCTACGTGTTCAGAGATTGTATCCGGCGGTACTGGAACTTCTGATTCAGTCGTTTCACCGTTAAGCGTTGTCTTAATGTAAGCAACGCCATCTACAATCCGTCCTTCCACCTGTTTTAAGCCGGATTCATTGGAGGTTGAGAGAAAGTGGCGCGGCATTAAATCGGAACCTGTATACTCCACGCGGGTGATTTCTAATGTTATATCGGTTCCGAGTGCCTTAAAATTCATAAGCATATCAATTTTGTGTCGATCCACCACCTCCTCTTGATACTCGGTTTTGTCTGTTGACATATGCATATAACCGATCTTGATATTCGACAAGGTGAGGTTGTACCAGTGTTCTTGCGGATTTTGTGACATGTTCTCGGGAGCACGCTGTTTTTGGAATTTTTCGAGGAAGGTGGCTATGTTCGATTTCTTGGTCATTTTAAGTGGGACATAATGGTCGCCCCCATCAACAACTGTAACCGGTTTTCCGAGCCGATCGCCATATCCTTCTTTATAGATGCTGATGAGGTAACGACCCGCGGGCAGACCTGCTCGTGTGTACTCGCCGTTAGCCTCAGTTGTCGCTGTGAATTCTGTGCCGTTTATATCAACAATCTTGACTTCAACGCCTTCAATCGGATTCTGTGCGTTGGTTGTATCCGTAATTTTACCGCGAACGGTTCCACCATTTACAACCCCCTCTTGTGCGTAGATGATACTAACGGACATCCCAGCACAAGCCATTAACATTAACACGAAACTTAAACGAGCCATCTGTTATGTTTCTCCTTTGGGATCTTTTTTAACTGGGAAAAGTGTTTTGATTGTTTGTTGTATCTATAATATTATAATTATACCTAACCGCTACCCCTATGTCAAATCATTCTCAAAGCGTTACAGTCCGTAGCAGCTGTGTAAGCACACAATTCTTCAAGCAAGGGTAAAAAAACGCTACACTCGCGTCGCCATCGCAACTGTATGCGTGTTACGCTGTTTTACCTTTTTATAATTCCCGAAAACCGCCTTAAAATTGCGCTTAATAAATTCGCGGAGACCCGAAATTGTGACGACGTAGAGTCGTCCGTTCGGTTTGAGGTAGTGTTTGGCATCCGCCAGAAAAATCTGCAGAAGCTCTTTACCAACATTGGCAGGTAGGTTAGAGACGATAAGATCGAATTCGATGTCAGGAAGGTGGCTGAATCCGTTGCTCAGGAGGACATGGCAATTCTTGAGTTGGTTCTGTTCCACATTTTTACGGGCGTAACCAACCGCGACAAAGTCCTTGTCGACCATATAGACGGTTGATGTTTGGACGCATTTCGCAAGCGTGATACCGATGGCACCGTATCCGCATCCAAGATCAAGGCAGGTGTCCCCTTCTTGGATATCCAGATGTTCGAGCAGTAGACGTGTCCCGGCATCAATGCCCTTTGGTGAGAAGAGTCCCCACGTCGTTGAAAAAGCGAGGGATGCGCCGCGCAATTCTGCCCGAAACGCAATTTCTCGGGACGGAACATCTACTGCCATTTTATCAGCACTCCAAGCGTATCACCCGGGGAATTCCAGAGGAGGTCAAATGCGGCTTTCGCCTCGGTGTAGTGAAAGCGGTGCGTAATCATGTCAGCGGCGCGAATCTCGCCGTTCTGTATCTTTTGTAAGGCGCGTGCAGCAATCTGTGAACGGGGTTCATCTGTCAGGATACCAGCGACGAGACGCTTGCTCATCATCTTTGAGGAGTGTAGCGGGAGCGGTGCCTGCTGATAGAGCGCAATGAGTTGAATAATGCCGAACTGACGGGTCATATCCTGTGCCTGTTCAAAAGATTTTACGCCAGCGTACCCACCGACGCAATCTATGACCAAGTCCGCACCTTTTCCATCAGCAAGACGACGTACTTCGTCAACCGGATCTATCTCACCAGCGTTGATAGAAACATCCGCCCCAAGCTGCGTTGATAATTCACATCGAAGCGGCAGCGCGTCCACAGTGATAATCCGCGCTGGGTTATAGCCACGTAGCACCTGCATCATCAGACTTCCCACCAATCCTTGTCCCAAGACAACGACTGTATCTCCTGCTTTCACACCGGATGAGTCTGACCAAGCGACAGCACTCGTTGCAAGCGGGAGGAAAGTTCCCGCTTCAAAACTAACATCGTCAAAAAGCCGTACAATGCGTCCATCCGATGCGTTAGGCTCAGCGACAACATATTGCGCGTGCGGTGCGACGACCATGACGCGTTGCCCAACCTGATACCCTGTCACCTCTGCACCAACGGCATCCACAACGCCTGTAAGAGAGTAACCCATGATTGACGGGGGGACTGCGTCTTCCATGATATAGCGTCGAAATAGTTCGGAGCCACGGCTAATTAACGTCGTATCTGTCTCCACTCGAATCTGTCGAGCATTTATCTCCGGCATCGGCACCTCTTCGAGTTGAATATTGCCGAAACCTTCTGGTTTGGTTACCTGAAGCATGTCTGTTTTACCTCCAAGCATAGAGGCGAGGTAGCCTCGCCTCTACTGCAAACGTTGAACTAAATCCTCACGTGTAACAGGTTCGTCAAAAGCCATCAGATAGATATGAAAAGTATCGCTTCTGTCGGAAACAAAAACGAGGTGTCGCCCGTCAGGTGAGAAAGCCGGTTGGATAGACCTGCCGATGTCGTTGGTGATTCGGCGTTCATTTCTGCCGTCTGTATCAATGAGATAAATCTCCCAGTCACCATCTCTGGCAGAGACATACGCAATCGTTTTTCCATCAGGAGACACAGTCGGGTTGTAACAATCGTAGCGGCTCGGGTTGAAATGTGTCTCGTTTTGTCCATCAATATCTATCGTATAGAGTTGATTCACCTCATTGCGTGAGGAGACAAACAAGATGCGTTTGCCATCAGGGAAAAATGTGGGACTGCCATCGTCGGTTTCGTTGAAAGTGATGCGTTTGTGTTTGATGCTTTCTGGGGTCAGTTGTGCGAGATCAACTTCCTCCAAATCGAGCAGGTATAATTCCAGATTTCCATCTGCATTGGATTCATAGATAACCTGATCGCTTGCGGGCGACGTGCGTGGCACGCGCGCACCGAAACTCACTGGTAGGACGGCTCGCGTAATTTTGCTGTGGATGTGCGTCAGGTTGAACCCGGCATAGATCGGTGTTGAACCACTACTTTGGATAACGACTTTAACTTCGCGGGAGGATTTTGGTTCACTACTATAAAAAAGGTAATTCGGAGTCGTAAGAAATGTGGGTGAACTGTCGTTGAAATCGGTTGTAAAGGTTACGCGGCGTCGGATCCGTCCATTGAGATCCATTAAATAGATTTCACCATTGTCAGTTCGGAAAGATGCAAAGGCGATCTGTGTGCCATCTGGTGAAAAGGTCGGTGAATAGTTATCCGAATCGCCGGTCGTGAGTTGCTGCGTCTGGTAGCTATCTCCGACGAGTCCAATGATTTTGCGGAGTGTCTCGGGGTCCGAAGTACTCCGTTGAACGAGTTTGAGCACACGAAACGCTGAAGTTCTATCACCGAATTTAAGATAGGTACGTGCCAATTCCAGACGTGCTGCGATGCGTTCTTCGGGTTGCGCTGCATAGAGTTGTGAAGCCTTTCGTAGCTGCTCGACTGCATCGTTATGCCGCCCTAATGCGTTGTAGGCTTTCCCCAATAAGAGTCGTGCCTTCGGTTCCTCGGGTGCCGTTTCAATAAAAGCCTCTAATCCGTCAACTGCCACTTGTGGGGTCCCAGCCTCCAAGTGTTTTTCGCTCTCTTTCAAGATCGCCTTGTTATCTTGGCATCCGATCACCAAAGCAATAAGGAGCGTACCACAGAGCAGAAACCTGAGAACTTTTAACGAAGTTGCCAAACTTAAATTTACTATCATAAAAACCTGTCATTAACGTTGGTGCCTTCTACGTCTACCGCGCCAGCCATCGCCAATCGCATAGAGCCAACATAAAATCCCTTGGATTGAACCGCTGACCCTCAGTTTCCAAGACGGTCGGTACATCAACTTCTCTCCATCGTCAAATGTCCAGATATGAATAGCGTATCCGGGGGACTTTTCTGAGCCTTCTGTATTGTCCGTTGCGGTTTCCGCTTTTGGGATAGGTCTAAACCGAACTAAATCGCGCCATTCATTTACCGGCATGGAATTGAGATAGAAAATACCGACTGCTGAAGCAAATATTAAGAAGATAATAAATCCCTTCAGGAATTGCCCCAAGTATAACTGACCGAGCCCCGGCAGAATAGCGGACAGTATCATCGCAACATAAGAACGGGTAGGAGCAGGCGCACCTTGAGGGTTCCTGAGATGACTGGATTCAGTATAAGCAGTTGTCGGTTCTGCCATGAATTAAGACTCTCCTTGTGCGACAAGGTAAACACCGATACAGATAATCAGAGCACCAATTATCCGAACCTTAGGGATAGATTCTTTGAACAGCATCCAGGAGAACAGGATGGACAGCACATAGCCAGAGCTTAACATCGGGTACGCAATGCTCAGTTTAACGCGCGACAGGATGACCAACCAGACGAGCGTCGTAAAGCCGTATATCGCTATCCCGCTGAGGACGTAAGGATTCAGGAATGCTTGTGGCAGTTTGCTCAACGCGTCTCGGACGCTGTTGATACGACCCACTATGTTCATGCCGTGTTTGAACAAGATTTGTCCTATTACCGTTAATAGGACATTGAAAAATAGCAGTATAAAGTCTTTCATGCCTTTTATTATATCACCTCACTGTTCTTTTTTCAATTTTTATTTTATTTGTGTGATTGGAATATTGACATCCCTGGTTGTTAATAGTATACTTAACATAGTCCTATCTAATTTCTGTTTTGATCTGGGTGGGAAATGCAGAATATTTATTAGGAATATATTCAAAAGTTTCAGAGTATTCAGAGTCAATTGGGAAATTATAGGGCTATGAAAAAACGTTGAAAACTCACACTACGACTGATGTTGTGAGCGTTTTTTGGCATAAATATTCAAAACTGTACTCTGAAAATTTCAGAGTACTCAGCAAAAAGGAGAAAGAACGGTGGCAAGCAACAAGTATACACTTCAGGACGCGCTGCGTGGACAACTTAGGAAATCGGAAAAGAGATCTACAGAAGAAAGCGAGAAACTATTTTTCTCGGACTTGAAAGCGTTGCGTGATACGTTGGAAGGTCAAGAACGTGTAGATGCGTTTATAGTGCGTATACAACGTTATGCAATGGAAAGTATGAACTTATCTGTTGACGACGATTTCAAGGACATAGAGCAAGATACGTTAGATCAAATTCAAGGGACAATTAGAGGCATATTAAGGGATTGTGTTTCTCTGTTTATATCCGATGAACATCGGAAATTCGTGGTGCGCTGTCATGCCCAGGGAATATCTACTACTGATGCGGTTTCGGAATTGATCAGGCAAGACAATGTGATGACTCGGTTAGTCTATGATGACGCGCTGGGTCCGAAGTTGCTGCGTGATACACTCATTCATCGGTTGTCCTATTTAAAGCCGGGGACGGCTCGGTGGCCTGAGAAGAAGTACGGTTCGGTATGGCGTGAGGCACGGGATGCGTATAAACAGATGATAAATGATATGCCGCTGACCTCTCCAATGGAACAGGCTGCGATGTTGGTGAAACATGTCAATCGCATTAACTATATGTTAGAAAACGATAGTTATACCGTGAAAGATTTGCAAATGCTTACCAATTCGTTGACTAAAACGATTGAGAGTTTACGGAAAGTATCAGTGGTTGAGGCGCAAGCACCGGCGAATTTGTCCGCGCCGCAGCTTGTGGCTGTTCTGGAGCGATTGACGCTTGCGTTGGATGCGCCTGAGCAACTTGCCCTCAGTGGTGACACAAATACGCTCGTCTCGGTTTTGGAGCAGTTGACACTTGCGCTGAAGACTTCTGGTCAGAAGGCACTTGGTGAAGGAGTCGAGGCATCTGTGCAGGATGCGGAAGTTGTTTCTACGGAAGATGGTGTAAGCGGTAGTGGTAGAAAAAATTAACGCAATAAATAGATAGGGATTGGTTAAATTTAGTTTCACAATATATTGATGGTTATCAACATCAATTGTAAAACATGTTCCGGTATTTTCGCCAATTTTTATATAAAAAGTGCGCTGGTAAATGTTGTTTGTAGGTAGCATTAG
>JAPPDN010000504.1 GCA_028824575.1 Candidatus Poribacteria bacterium
CCATGCCGTCTGGTCGGTCACGACCTTTTCCCTCGCACCGATCCCGCTGTTTATCCTGATGGGCGAGATCATGTTTCACACCGGCATGGCGTTTCGCGCCATCGATGCGGTCGACCGGCTGATCGCCCGGGTGCCGGGGCGCCTGTCGCTGGTTGCGGTCACGGGAGGCACGATATTCTCGACCCTCTCGGGCTCGACGATGGCCAATGTCGCCATGCTCGGCAGTTCCCTGCTCCCGGAAATGCAGCGCCGCGGCTACCACCCGTCGATGGCGATGGGCCCGATCCTCGGGACCGGCGGCATCGCGATGCTCATTCCGCCGTCGGCGCTGGCGGTGCTTCTGGCCAGCCTGGCGCAGATGCCGGTCGCCGAATTGCTGATCGCCGGCATCGTGCCCGGCCTCCTCATCGCGCTGCTCTTCTTCGCCTATATCGTCGTGCGCTGCCGCCTCAACCCCGGTCTGGCGCCGGCCTATGTCCAGGAGGGCCTGACGCCGGGCGACCGGTTTATACCGTTCCTGATTTACGTGGTGCCGCTGATGACGCTGTTCGTCCTGGTCGTCGGCAGCATCCTCGCGGGCTGGGCGACGCCGACGGAATCGGCCGCCCTGGGCGCGGTCGGCGCGGTTCTCGCGGCGGTCGCCTATCGTTGCCTGACGCGGCATGCCCTGCGCACGGCCCTCGTCGAAGCGGCCAAGGTGACCGGCATGGCGCTGTTCATCATCTGCGCGTCGGTTACCTTCGCCCAGATTCTCGCCTTCTCGGGCGCCGTCGACGGCCTGCTGGAAATAACCATCGAACTTGATTTCAGTCCGATTACCCTGCTCATCCTGATGCTGCTGATCTTGCTCGCGCTCGGCGCGTTCATCGATCAGCTGTCGATGATGCTGATCACCTTGCCTTTCTTCATGCCGCTGGCCCAGCACGCCGGATTCGATCTGGTCTGGTATGGCGTCCTGCTTCTGGTTGTGCTCGAAGTCAGCCTGACCACGCCGCCGTTCGGACTGCTTCTTTTCGTTATGAAAGGCGTGGCGCCGCCGGAGATTACCCTGCGTCAGGTCTACGTCGCCGCAGGGCCGTTCATCGCTCTCGACTTGCTGGTGCTGATCCTCGTCGTCGTCTACTCCGCGCTGGCGACCTGGTTGCCCAACCTGATCATTCGGCCATGACCGCGCCATCGGACACAACGCAGATATTCGCCCACCGGCTGCTTGCGGGGCCCGACCGGGCTGCGGTCGCGTACAACCGCCGGATCGGGATCCGGGGCGGCACGATTTGCGATCTGCAGGAATGCCCGGCGGAGGAAGGCGCACCGCCGCTCTTCGTCATGCCGGCGCTGGCGAACGCCCACGATCACGGGCGGGGATTGAGCCGACTCGCCTACGGCGCGCTGGACGATGGGCTAAGAATCCGATACCAAACGAGGTCAAGACGCGACTTATACCACCGTTTTCACCGGAACAAGCGGCGGCACTCTATACGGCGTTCCTCATAGATTGGTGTGAGACGCTTGCTGAACTCTCCGATGTAGACCTCGTCATCGCGTATACTCCACCAGAGGCAGAATCCGATTTACAAGCATTAATCGGAGATGATGTTATCTACATCTCGCAGATAGGAGCAGACCTTGGGGAACGACTCACTTCAGCAACGCTGTGGGCAGCTAAACAAGGATACACAAAGATCCTATTCGTTGGATCCGATAGTCCGACGCTACCGATTCCATATATCTCCCAAGCAATCACACGCCTCGACTCACAAGATACCGTTATCGGACCGAGTACAGATGGCGGTTATTACCTCATTGGTTTCTCCGCTGCAGCATTAACAACGACAGTACCACACGTGTTTGAGGAAATCGCATGGAGCACGGCGAAGGTTCTTAAGCAGACAGTGAGGCGTATCCACTCAGCAGAGGCAACCTTGGGACTCCTGCCTCCGTGGTATGATATTGATACAGCTGAGGATTTAGCATTTCTGCAGGCACATATAGCATCAATGCGACTCGCGGGCGACAGAGTACAGGCAGTTAGAACAGAATCTTTATTGACAGAACTGTTTTCATAAAAAGAAAGGAACTCAATAATGGGACAATTAGATGGGAAAGTTGCGATTGTAACGGGTGGAAACCGAGGCATCGGTAAAGGGATTGCGAAGGGACTCGCCGCTGAAGGTGCGAGTTTGACTATCGCTGCAAGGAATGCCGAACTTCTTGAGGAAACCGCTAACGAACTCCGTGCAAACGGCACAAAGGTGTTGGCTGTGCCGACCGATGTAACGGACGAGGCACAGATCAAAGCACTCTTTGAAAAAGCGATGGCGGCGTATGGTCGCTTGGACATCCTCGTGAACAATGCCGGTGCATTCGATGCCGGTCCTATAGACGAACTCTCAACAGAGGCGTGGGACTGGGTTGTCGCTGTGAACCTCAGCGCGCCGTTTCTCTGCACGCGCGAGGCATTCGGGATTATGAAGGCACAAGGTGAAGGTGGACGTATCATCAACATTGGAAGTATCTCTTCGCATCGGGTTCGTCCGCTCACTGCGCCTTACAGTGCTACTAAATTCGGTATCTGGGGGCTGACACAGGTAACAGCACTTGAAGGCAGACCGCACGGGATTACGGCGAGCTGTTTGAAGCCCGGCAACACTTATGTGGAACGCATCCAGAACCGTCCACAGGCACCGACCGAGCCGATGATGGACGTTGATGCGCTCGCACAAGCTGCTGTTCTGATGGCAACGCTTCCACCGAATATAAATATGTTAGAAGCGACTGTCTTACCGGTCGGTCAACTCTATATTGGTAGAGGATAACACGCAGCCGGAGAAAAATCATGAAAGTGAATCGGGATCAATTCATGGAAGAAGGGTATCTCGTTCTGCGGGAAGTCGTTCCACCGGAAGAATTAGATGCGCTTCGAGAGAGTTATGAACTGATGGTATCACGCCAGCGGGAAATCTGGGCGCAAGAACGGGGACCCAACGACCCACCCGGCGGCGTATGGGAGACTTCGCCACAACCGCGCTTACTACTCGGACGCAATCCTCTGGCAGGACTTGTTGATGAGAAAACGGCAAGTGCTGTCGAGATTTGGGCACACGAAAACATGCAAGGTGCCAGCACTGAGCTGCTCGGTGAGGAAGATGCTGGTGTTACTGAGATGATGCTCATGTGCAGCCCCGTCAAAGACTGTGGACCCGCCGCATGGCATCGCGACCACCACCCGATTGATACCGCGCCCCTACAAGGCTATATTGACGACATTGTGGAGACGGGACCGCGCTATGTCCAGTGGAACCTCTCACTCTACGACGACAATGTACTGTGGGTGTTGCCCAGTAGCCATTTACGCTTCAATACTGAAGCGGAAAACCAACAATTGTTGGCGGATCCGAAAGTCTCGCTACCCGGTGCGGTTCAGACGCATCTTAACGCAGGGGATGGTGTCGTCTATATTCTGCCTATTTTGCATTGGGGCAGCAACTATAGTCGGAAGATGCGGCGCACGATTCACGGCGGATTTTCAAACCACACGCACTACCAAGCGTTTGATTACGTAGACTACCTGTCGCCAGCAGTGCAAGACAAATTCCATCGGTGGAATTCGCGCAGCGAACAGATGCAAGTATGGACAGAAAATGCGCTCCGAGCAGCCATCAACAAGAACGCCGATGCCTACCACACGGCACTCGATCATTTGCATCCGGGCAGAGGCGAAAAGGGGAAGATGCTCTCAACTGTCTTTCTGTGCAAAGCCGCCTGTTTTGTAGCAATGGTACACGGTTGTGAACTCGCAGGCATCCCTGATGAACTCAAGAATCGTGGGAAAGGTTTTCACCCCATCACCTTGAATTGGGGACCACCATTTGCGGATCGATTTACGAACGAGGAAGCAGCCACCGTGTGGGACCGTTTCAAACCGATCGATGCCCTTCTCAAAACCGACGAAGAGTTATATCTACCGGGTTTTCAATCCGGTCCGATGCGCTACTATTTCAATGAAATGCCTGCCAATTTTGGTGTTGCAGATTTCATTGAAACATGGGAACTACAGCCGTGAACCGAGCATTCCGCTGAGATAGAAATACGCCTCTTCAGTATAACGGGGTAGGTTCTCAGGGTCTTCGACCTCCAACTCCAAAGTCAGGTCGCCTTGGTAGTCCACCTCTTGGAGTGTCTCGATAATTTCTTTGAGGTTGAGTTCACCGCGCCCGATACCGACGGATACAGCACCAAGATGATCCTTGAGGTGTACTGCATATAGGCGCGACGCGAATTGACGAATCGCGGCAAGCGTATCCACACCGGATGAGTGGAAATGCCCAGTATCGATGCAGACACCGACCCGTTCGTCCGGAATAGCATCTAAAATCGTTTGGAAATCTTCCGCCTGTTCCAAGACATTCCCGTGGTGTGGTTCAAGGGTTAACTTGATTTGACTCTCTGCTGGCATGCGTTGCAAGACCTCACGGACACAAGCAGTTACCCTGTCCAAGGCACCGGGATCTGTCCTACGTTGCGCGCCACTCGTTGTTAGATGTGTTGCCCCGAGTCCTTCGGCGATTTCGACACACCTCGCGATTGCGCCTGCGCGTGTGTCAACATCGGCATTGTCCTGTCCACCCCATCCGGGCGGATAGAGTCCGGCACATTTCATGCCGGATGCGGTAACATTCGCCTTCATGGCGTTTATGTCAAACGCGTGTGCGGCATCCACACTCCAGATAAGCGGTCCGTGGATTTCCATGAGGCGGTAGCCGATTTTCGGCGCGTTTTCCAAAGTTGCAGCAACTTCGTCTTCTGCATAACCTCGATAACAGATAGAAGCACAGATAATGTCCATCAAAATCCCCTTTCTATTGAGCCAAAAAGCATCAAGGAACTATCCAGTCTGATCAATCATTTAAAGAGACCAGTTGTCAAACAATTCTCTTGAAAAATTGAGTAGACAAGGTATAATAAACGGTATAATCAGTAGACTTGGAGTATACTAAAAAGTGATTCAGCAAATCGAAATAACTTTACCTGAATACCCGCGCGGTTTTCATCTCGTTACAGATGAGATTATGAAATCGCTCGGCGAATTGCCGAGAGAAGGTATCCTGCACCTGTTTATCAAACACACCTCGGCAGGATTGACTATCAACGAAAATGACGATCCGACGGTTCGTGAAGATTTTGCTAACAGTTTCGATCAACTCGTCAAAGAGCGTGAACCGTTCTATAAACACACAATCGAAGGCGACGATGATATGCCAGCACATATTAAAGCGTCGCTCGTCGGTTTCACCGTCTCCGTTCCGATTACGAACCATCGCCTCAATTTAGGTGTCTGGCAAGGTATTTATCTATGCGAATTTCGGAATCGCGGCGGTAGGCGACACTTAATGGCGACGCTCTATTCTTAGTGTTTAGACGCTATAACGTGTTGTAGAGTTCAGCGTGTCGTTTCAGCACGGCATCTGAATCTGGTGGATTGATAACCTCAATGGAGATAAACCCATTATACCCATCTTCTGCAAGGAGCGTGAGTGAATCCCGTTCGGTATCTGGCATGGGACCGTCATCTCCGAAATTGACGTGTGCGTGTCGGACTTTGCCACGCAGATGGACATACGCTACATCGATGGACTCTCCATGCCGGACGTGGTGTGCTGCATGCCAATTTACATAAGTGTTTTGCGCTTCAGCGCGATGCAGTGTCTCCGCAACGTAACTGCCGATGAGGTTGCCGTGTGTTTCTAAACAGAGCGCAACGCCTGCGTCGCCCGCCAATCCGTCGCATTCGCGAATGCCATCCGCTTCCCAATCCAAAGTTTGGGATACTTCAACCGGAGTCTCCGGCACCCTGTCGCCAAAGATCCGGATATTCGCCGCGCCCATGGTTGCTGCAAGTTCGATGTAACGCTTGAGGAGTTCAACCTGTTCGGTGCGTTTGTTCGCGTCGGGGTCAATGAATCTCACGCCAGTTGCGATGCAGGAGAGATCAATCCCGCTATCAACAAATTGGCTACGTGCCTCTCGAAGTTGTTGCGGTGTTGAATCTAATTCGACCCCGTGTCCATGATCCCACTCTACGCGGAGTTCTAAGTGTTTATAATCATACTGTTTCGCTTTGTCAATCAGTTCCGCCAATGTTAACGGCGGACAGACAGACGACATAAATCCAAATTGCATGTAAAACCTCCAGTTTTGTTAAGTTAACCTTGAATTTTAACAGATGAACTGCCGTTTCCTTGCTTATTAACATTAATTTTGACGGGTAAACGCCTTGTTAACTCTTGAATATGGCTGATGAGGAAGATATTTCGTCCTTGCATACGAATCCCTTCCAGTGCCGCGATTGCAATATCAAGGGTGTCAGCATCAAGCGTGCCGAACCCTTCGTCAAGAAATAGGGAGTTGAGTTGGGACCGCCCACGACTCAGTTCCGAAAGCGCGAGTGCCAAAGCGAGACTCGTTAGGAATGATTCGCCACCGGAGAGTGTCTCAACAGGACGTTCTTCATTCGCATTCCAGTGGTCAACGACAGACAAGTTGCCGATGCCTTCAACTTTAAGTTGGTAACGCTCGGAGGTGAGATATTTCAGTTGTTCATTGGCTAAACTGCCCATCTGCCTGAACATAATCTCCAATGCGAAATCGCGTAAATCATTGGCGGGGATTGTCTCCTGTAACCTTTTCCAACGCGCCAATTCTGCCTCAGCTTCCGCTACTTCAACCCCGAGTTCCTCACGTTCTTTTAGTGCCTTTTTCAAGTTGTCAATACTCTGTTGTTGCGCACCGACCTCTTTTTGTTTTTCTTGAAGCAGCGTTTCGATTTCTTCGAGTGTAGTCTCAATCCGACCTAATGCATCTGGATCAAAAGGATTTTCATCAAATCGTGCGGACAGTTCACGAATTTCTGATGCGAGTTCCCGCACTTCATCCTTATGCGCGTCAATTTGGTCAGTTAAGTCTTGCATCCGGTCATCATCTCGGAAAGCGTTGTCGTGTGCTTCGGCTGTGTTAAATCCTGCCTCCTCCAACTTATTGAAGTACGCTTGGCGAGCTGTTCCAAACTGCTCAAGCCATTCACCACGCCGTTCTTTGCTAATCTCGTGAGTAGTCTGCTTTTCAGTTAAGAGTGTTTGACTTCCCTGTAATTGTTGTTGAGCTGCACCACGTTCATTCTCTTTCGTCTTCAGTTCCACTTCCAATTCACTAATAGCGGTGTCAATCGCGACTTCTGTCTCCAATCCGCCAGTTTTCTTGCGAACGGTATCTAAAAACGCTTTCGCTTCGCTCTGATATCCATCTATCTCGGTTTCCAATTTTTTATGGCGATCTCTCAGATCTCCAAGGTTACTTTGATCTGCCTCAATATTGGTATTAAGTACTTGAAGTTGCGTCTCTGCTGTGTCGCGCTCATTTTCATGCGTCTCTACCTCTTTAATCTTATTTTCAAACTGATCCACCGCCTCCTTCGGCGTAACGCCACGAAAAGTCTTAGGCAATACATCCCAAAAACGGGTCTCAATGTTTGCGATGGTAATTTTCAAACCCTCAACATCATTACTAATACTTTGCAACTGTTCCTCAGTTTCGCTTAGAGACTTCGTCTCACGTTCAATATCCTTTTTACAGGCTGTGAGTTGCCCAGACACCATTTCGTAGGCGTGCAATGCCTCCGCTCGTGCCTGCTCGGCATCCCTATGGGCTGCAATAGCAGTATCCGCAGCTTCAATCTGCTCGGTGATCCAATCAGATGAAATATCAATGTTCGGATAAATCTCCTGCCACTGTGTAAGAAGTTTTGATCTGCGGTTTCGTAGGGATTCAATTTCCGTATAGCAATCTTCAATTTGATCGTCAGTGTTGCGTATCTTCTGCTCAGTTTGCGCCTGTCTCGTCTTCAAAGCCTGTAACTGCGCTTGTGCGTCATCAGCATCGGTTTTCGCTTTCGTTAAAGCGTCTTCGGCATTCTGCAGCAATTCCTTGCCTTCAGGTTCCACAACATGGGCGTGCGGATGTTTTGTAGCACCACACAC
>JAPPDN010000938.1 GCA_028824575.1 Candidatus Poribacteria bacterium
TAACCGATAACTGACGACCAATAACTGATAGCCAATTGAATGGGAGGCTGGACCGATGAAAAGGATGCAATTTTCGATTTTAGTGCTATTCCTTATTTCAATCTTTTTTCCATTAAGCGCGTTTGCTCAGGATTATACACAATGGGGGTTACCTGAGGGTGCGACAATGAGACTCGGAAAAGGCGGGTTACGGGGCAATATCGTTTTTTCGCCGGATAGCACCTTGCTTGCTGTTTCGACTTCTATCGGCATTTGGATTTACGATGGAGATACCGGTAAAGAACTGAAGCTATTTACAACGCACACGGGAGGCATCTCAAGTATAGCTTTCAGTCCGGATGGAAAAACGCTCGCAAGCAGTAGTTCAAACGAGTTTTACCTGTGGGACGTTGCCACAGGCGAACACAAAGCCACTTTCACCGGACATACAGCCAAGATTACGAGTGTAGCGTTCAGCCCGGATGGTAAAACACTCGCAAGTGGTGGAGATGAAAAGGAAGGGCTGGTCAAACTCTGGGATGTTGATACAGGTGCTTTCAAAGCGACATTCACAGGGCATACAGACGGTATCTTAAGTGTAGCGTTCAGTCCCGACGGAAAAACGCTCGCAAGTAGTGGACATTGGAAAGATAAGACGGTGCGGCTCTGGGATGTTGCTACCGGTACGCTCAAATCAACGCTCAGCGGACATTTAGACGATGTTCGGAGTATTGCGTTTAGCCCCGATGGTCACACACTTGCGAGCTGTAGTGGTTGGGAGGGCGGCACGGTGTGGCTCTGGGATATTGACAACGGCGAATTGAAATCGACGCTCAGCGGGCATGTAGATGGTGTCAACAGTGTAGCATTCAGTTCTGATGGTAGCACACTTGCAAGTGGCAGCGAAGATGGTACGGTGTGTTTATGGGACGTTGCTAATGCTGCGTACAAGACGACGCTCTCAACACATACCCGAAGTGTATCAAGTGTAGCGTTTAGTCCGGATGGTAGGACCTTCGCCAGCAGTAGTCGAGACGGCACAGTGGGGCTGTGGGATGCCACGAATTTTGAGCAGAGAGCGACAATCACTGGACATATGACAGGTTTCTCGAATATTGCGTTCAGTCCAGATGGACGAACGCTTGTGAGTGGCAGTTGGGACCGAGCCGTACGCCTATGGGATACGACTACTGGTCATAACAAAACGACACTTACTGGACACATAGGTCCCATTGAATCCGTTGCTTTCAGTCCAGATGGTCGAACGGCTGCCAGTAGCGGTGGTTCAACTGTCATCAACAGTTGGTTCGTAGATGACTACACGGTAAGGTTATGGGATACAGCTACAAGTACACATAAAATGACACTCATTGGACATAAGTCCGGTATTTATGACATCGCGTTTAGTCCCGATGGCCGCATGCTTGCGAGTTGTGGAGGGAATTATGACAAGAATGTGTGTCTGTGGGATACCGACACAGGTAATCACTTGGCGACGCTGGCGGGTCATAAAGAATGTGTACTCAGTGTAGCGTTCAGCCCGGATGGAAATACACTCGCAAGTGGAAGTTCGGACAAAATACATCTGTGGGATATTCCGAGTAGACAGCAAAAAGCCTTGCTCACTGACCATACAGGCACCATCCAGACGCTCGCGTTCAGTCCAGATGGGAAAACCCTCGCAAGTGGCGGTAGGGATCGAGATGTGTATTTATGGGATGTTGACACTGGCGAGCACAAACTCTCTCTTACAGGGCATATTGATAGTATCAATAGTGTAGCGTTCAGCCCGGATGGAAATACACTCGCGAGTAGCGGAGATTTGCGAGACAGAACAGTGCGTCTGTGGGATCCTATTAGTGGGGAGCACAAATCAACCCTCATGGTGTATGCAGTCCCGGTTCAGAGTATTGTTTTCAGTCCGGATGGAAATACACTCGCCACTGCTGGCATTGGTGGGATAATACTGTTGTGGCGTTTTGGACCGTCAGTAGTATCGCTGCCGTTGGGGGTGGATGTGAACAGTGATGGGGTCGAAGATGTTCAGGATTTGGTGCTTGTTGCCGCGAACTTCGGACAGACGGGTCCAAACGCTGCAGATGTGAATAATGACGGCGTTGTTGACGCTGCCGATCTTATCAAAGTTGCTGCTGCGTTGGATAATGCGGCAGCTGCGCCATCCGCTGCGACACTTAACATAAAAAATGTGCAACAGTGGCTTACGCAAGCGCAGCAATTAGATTTGACAAATGCAACGTTACGGAGAGGTATCCACTTCCTTGAACAGCTACTGGGGACGTTAGCACCGACAGAGACGGTATTATTGTCTAATTACCCGAACCCATTCAACCCAGAGACGTGGATACCGTATCAGTTGGCAGAGGCTGCGAATGTGACGTTGCGTATCTATTCCGCCGATGGGCAATTGGTTCGGACATTGGCATTGGGACATCAGTCTGCGGGTATCTATCAGCACCGGAGCCGCGCGGCGTATTGGGATGGGAAGAATGAATTCGGTGAACCTGTTGCGAGTGGTGTCTATTTTTATACTTTAGTGGCAGGAAAGTTCACTGCTACACGAAAAATGTTAATACGGAAGTAAGAAGCCGTCAGCCATCAGCGGTCAGCAGTCAGTCCCTTAGATTGTCCTAACTTCACCAGCGCGTTGATATCTGGTTCATCCGCGAGTTTCGCGAAACTTCCATTGCGGATAGCACATCGAATCCCACGCATGAGACTGACGTAAAAATGCAAGTTGTGTAACGTGTGCAGTTGCGAACCGAGAATTTCATTTTCAATGTGCAGGTGTCGGAGATACGTCCGTGTGAAGTTTTGACAGGTATAACAGGTGCATTCTGGGTCTAACGGACTGAAATCGCGTCTGTATTTTGAGTTGCGGATACGGATGATACCATCTGTTGTGAACAGGGATCCGTTACGTGCGTTCCGGGTCGGCATGACGCAATCGAACATATCAATCCCACAGCGTACACCGTAGACCAAGTCTTCAGGCGTACCGACTCCCATTAAGTAGCGCGGCTTTTCGTCTGGTAGCAGCGGAGCAGTGTACGCGAGTACCTCGTACATCAACTCTTTTTCTTCGCCGACGCTTAAGCCGCCAATAGCATATCCCGGAAAACCGATTGAGACTGTGCCATCCACGCTCGCCCGACGCAGGTCGCGTTCCATACCGCCTTGCACAATGCCAAAGAGGAGTTGATTAGGATTCTGATGTGCCTTTTTACTGCGTGCTGCCCACCGCAACGTCATCTCCATGGAATCCTTAAGATACGCGTAATCGTTTGGTAATGCTGGACACTCGTCAAACGCCATAATAATGTCTGCACCGAGGGTATTCTGGATTTCGATTGAACGTTCAGGAGAGATAAAGTGTTCAGTGCCGTCTATTGTAGAACGGAATGCGACACCTTCTTCAGTAATTGTCCGCAACGGACCGAGACTAAAAACCTGAAATCCGCCACTATCGGTCAGGATTGGGTGCTGCCATCCCATAAACGCGTGCAATCCACCTGCCTCTTGGACAATCTCGTGTCCGGGACGTAAGTAGAGGTGATAGGTGTTTGCGAGAATAATTTCCGCTCGAATCTGGTCAGATAGCATTTGCGGGGTGCAAGCTTTTACTGTTCCACGCGTCCCGACAGGCATGAATATAGGTGTATTCACAACGCCATGCGCTGTGTGGAGTTTGCCAACTCGGGCCGCAGTGGCTTTATCTTCATGGATAAGTGTATAGGGGGAATTTGTCATGTATGGTTGCCAGTCTTCAGTTATCAGTCTTCAGTAAGAAAGTTGCGAAGTGTGCTAAAGTGCCCAAAGTTTTGAAGTTAGCAACTTTACAGACTTCTTTAACTGATAACTGATAACCGATAACTGATAACTATTTAATGGATAATCTTCGCATTGAGGATAGGGCTATCCTGTACAAATGCTTTACCGTTGATGGTTGCTGAACCTCGGAATTTGAACTGATACGTTTTATCTTCTAAAGAACCGAGAACTTTTAAGGGGACTTTGACTTCGGTTTCATTCACTGCGATAGTGACAGCCTCCGTGGTAAATCCTTCTGGTAAATCGAGCGGTGTCAGTGTGACTTCATCCGTAAAACCGCCTTGCCGGACAATTGTCAGCGTGAGTATCGCCTCCTTTGTCGCTGGCGTTTCGGTTTCAGTCTTCTCGGTATCTGCAGTCGGGTTTGCTGCAATCGCTACGGTGCCGCCTTGTGCAACTGGTACCGCGTCTTCATTTGCTGCTACCGCTGCGGGGAAAACGATGCTAAAGCGCAAAGGTTCTACCGTCACAATAAAGGGTGCTTCAAGAATCGTCAGTGGAATAGCAGGTGTTGACTGACTAACTGCCTCTCTGTTGATCGTCGCTGTGCCTACAACAGAGATATAGTTGATGCCCGGCACGGGTACGACAGAGAACTGTTCCCTCCGCTCAAAACTTCCCGCCTTCACTGAAAGGACTGCCTCATTTTTACCTTCGGCAATAGTGACAGGTTTTGCAGTCACGCGGGGTGGTAAGCCTACCACTGAAAGCGTAATAGGACCTGTGAAGTCGCCGCGCCGATTCGCTGTCACATGAAGGTTGACCGCTTTGTTATGTGTGACACTTGTACTAATCTCAGCGAGCGTCAGCGTGTATTCCGGTGCCTCCATCACTGTCAGAAGCATTGGAGAAGGCGTGGCAGTGCGTTCTACCTGACGACTGCCAACTGCAGAGACTCCGGCGACGGAAAACGGCATCAGCCCAAGTGGTGCGTCCCATGGTGCAGTCACCGTGAGTACAGCTTTGGCTTGACCGGTCTCAACAACAGCGGGGCTTACCTCGAATGTTTTCGGCAGGGTAGGGCAGTGTAAGCGGATAGGACCGCTGAGTTTATCGAGACGGTTCACGTTAACCTGCATTGTGAAAGTGCCACCTTGACTGACGCGCGGGCTATCCAGAGTGGACGGACGGTTCTGGCTGTCAAGCACAACTGCGCTGAGCGTGAAGTCTGGTTCCAATGGACGGATGTTTAAACGATATGAATACGCACCACCGCCTTGGTTGTTCAGATCCCGAATGGCGACAGAATACTTTCCTGCTTCCGTAAAATTCCACTCAATGCGTGCGTCAGCACCACTGGTATCGTCGTTGACCATCAAGACCTGTTCTTCCGCTGCATCGTAGGCTTTCATGTCTGTCGCGGCTTCCATCTGTTTATCTGCACCATAGAGCGTAAGGAGTGCATCAAGTTGTGATGACAGTCTGAGTGCTTCCACCTCAAAGACGAGAAGTTGAGGTGCTTTTATCTCAAAGGCAAACCGATCGACATCACCGGATTCGTCAATTTTCCCGTTGATTGTTATCGGTGCGTTTACGGCATTTGCTTTTTCAGCCGTATTGTTGGGTTCAGTTTCTCCCATTTCTGCCAAACTTCCGATGGAGAAGAGGTGTGGATTGCTTGTTAAGCCAGAAGGGGTCTTTACCCTGAGTGCCTGTTCACCTGTCGGCGTTTCGGCATTAATTGAGACCTGTATAGCGTTAACAGTTTCGAGATTCGCGCCGGTTACGGCAATCGTATTATCCGTTCCGCGCTGTCCACCGAGCGGAAAAATTGTCTCAAGGTAAGGTAATTCACCAATACTTAACCGATAACGGAACCCGTTTCCACCTTTGTAGCGGATATCGCGGATATGGAGTGTGTATTTACCTGCTTCAGGCGCGGTGTAATTTAGGAGCGAATCTAACCCGTTGCCCTGTCCGCTGTTTGCGACTTCAGCCCCATTAGCGTCTTGGAGGACGAGATACGAATCCAGAGGCGATCCAATCCGTTGCGCCGTCACCTCACAGATAAGTTTCGCATCTTTTTTCAGACTAAAACTGAAACTGTCTTGATCATCAATTGATGCGATTTCACCATTGACGGTAACTGGCAGCTCCAGCCAATTTGACATCTCAGTCTCTTCGACTGTTTCATCTTCGTTTATTTCTGGTAGGTTGCCGACAACGAAGTTTTGTGCGTTGGAAACACCATAAGGCGTAACGATACGCATCTGTTGGATACCTAATGGTGTATTAGGGTCAATCGTTAAGGAGGCGACCAACTGCATGTCGGTAGGAATACGTCCAGAGATCCCATCGCCATTGAAGAGGACAGCTGCTTGCTGCGTTTCCTGTCTAATTTCCGCGGTAATGCCGGTCCCACTGAACCACACCGCCGTTGCCGTGTCGAGGTTTTGACCTTTGAGGGTAATTTTCACGCTCTGTCCGTGTTGCGCGCCTTGTGGAGAGACAGTCGATAGTGCAGGCACAACCTGGGCGTGTGTGAAACTAATTGTTAAAAAAAAGATTGACAGGGAAAGAAGACAGCATTTGATTGGAAGACGGAAAGCGGACGAACCCACTCGCCTCCTCGACTTCCGAAATAACTTGTTAGGCATTTTGATTACCTCTTTAGTAGTCATCAGTCATCAGTTATCAGAGGGATAGTCTTCAGTTTTCAGTACGGATTTTTTTCAAAAATCCTTTCAGTTTTCAGTTAAAGAGGAGGTTGATTAAATCACTCTCACTGCGAGGCACTCTTGTAACTGAAAACTGATAACCGAAAGAGAACGTACTCGTTCCCGTACTGATAACTTCTCCTCTGACAACTGACGACTGCAAACTATTTTAGAAAATCCCGGCAATCGGTTCGCCTTTCACCAATTCGCGTGGTTGATCTAAATGGTTGTAGACGATCGTGTGCGGATCAATACCGAGTGTATGGTAGACCGTCGCGAGGATGTCGCGTGGATGCACGGGGTTCTCAAGCGGTGTAGACCCTGTTGTATCGGACTTCCCGTAAACCTGCCCACCTTGGACACCTGCGCCTGCGATTAGCCCTGTGTAGCAATAGGGCCAGTGGTCGCGTCCGTCAGGAGCGTTGCTATTACCAGAGGTACTAATACCCATCCGCGGCGAGCGTCCGAACTCACCAATCGCTAAGACGAGTGTATCCTCTAACATCCCACGTTGATCCAAGTCTTCGAGTAGTGAGGAGACAGCACTATCTAACTTCGGGCAGTGAAGGTTCTTCAAGGGACCGAAGTTGGTTGCGTGCGTATCCCATGCTGTGGTGTTTGGATCACCGTTGGCAACAGAGGGCCAGTTCACCTGAACGAACCGAGTGCCTGCCTCGACCAATCGCCGTGCAAGGAGCGCGCTCTGTCCGAAGGTGTGTCTACCGTAGCGATCGCGCATCTCATCTGACTCTTGGGACAGATCGAAAGCGTTACGTGCCCGCTGGGATAGGATAAGGTTGTACGCCTTCTCATAATACTCATTCAAGGCGTAGGAGTCCGCCACCTTATCAATTTCGGGCATACTGGCATTAATCGTCTCAAGGAGATTTTTCCGGCGTTTCAGACGCACGGGTGGCACCTCTGGACGCAAGCTTAAGTCGTCAAGGTTAATATCCTGATTCGGATCCTGGAAGAGGAAGTAGGGATCGTAGGCTCTCCCCAAGAAACCGGCGTTTCCGCCTTTACCGATGATATTACTCTCTTGCATCGGACGCGGAAGTTGGACTGCCGCGAGCATCGGTTCATCGGGTGGTCGATAATTTGAGATATGCGCTGCGGCATTGGGATGGTCGGCAGGTGAAGGTGGATCGAGCTGCCCAGAAGGAGCAACTTTGTCCGGCGTTTCGCCAGTAACCATCTGATACATTGCAGCGGTGTGGTTGAAAAGCCCTGCGGGTGTGTAACTTACCGAACGGATCAAGCAGGCTTTGTCCATCTGCTGTGCCAAACGTGGCATCGTCTCGGATAACTGAATCCCTGGTACGTTGGTCGGGATCGGTTTGAATTCACCGCGAATATTTGAAGGGGCATCGGGTTTTGGATCCCAGATATCAAGGTGGCTAGGACCGCCTTGTAAAAAGAGAAGGATGACCGAGTTGGCTTTTCCCCATCCGTTTAGCGGTTTAGCGGGATCAACTGCCGTATTCGCGTTCGCTTGGAGTGACAATACCTGTGGCATTAGTCTGCCACAGGTATTGTC
>JAPPDN010000177.1 GCA_028824575.1 Candidatus Poribacteria bacterium
TGAAACTTTTCAAAATCTATGTGGTGTTCAATATCGGCATCGACACCGACGTATTGTCCCCATCCGCCGCCGCGCTCACTGACCTTCACCATCAACAGATTCGCCCCTTTTTTCAGGTCAACTTCAAACCTATCTTGGTAACCATTTATATTGGCGGGCAAACCACCGCGCCCACGGTTCACAGCCATCCGATGGACCTCTTCACCATTAAGCCAGACTTTGAGAGAGTCATCACTGCTGGTGCCCATTGTCACACCGGACTGCTTTTTGCTGGATTCAAGTATGAGAAGTGCATAAGACGTAACATCGTTGAAATCCGCGACTTTTGTCATCTTAATATTCACGACACACACGTTGATGTCCCCGTTCGCTGGGAGTTCGCCTGGGGTCCATTCGTAGTCTCCGACTTCATCACCTTCTTTGGCACCGTTTTTTGCGACCTTTTCCTCGGTGACTTTGCCCTTGCTGGCTTCATCGAGAGAATCTTCATCGGTAGAAGCCTGACCGCCTACACCGGCATCGGTAGGTACGATCATCCAGAGCCACGGTCCCGCGATCGGCTTTTCGGCATTAGCGATGTGCATCATAACCGAAAGACTCATTAGATATACCAGTCCTATTACCCATAATTTCTTCTGCATTTATTTACTTAGAACATCCTTTCATTGTAGTCAACGGTTTACCTTGTGGAGTGGACGTTTGGTATACGCTTCGCACAAGCCCTCGACTTCAGTCGGGGGTTATTGACTGCTTGTCAAAAAGTTTTAGAGAATTGTACAACAACATTTGCCTACAAATTACAACGATAATAGGTTTTACAGCACCATTCAATTCTCGGTTTTCTGAGTGCATTATCGGGAACAGGTCCCCGTGGCTATCGAAGAATAAAATGATTATGGTATCGCTGTCCCCTCTATTCAACTAACGAAACAGATTAGCACAGGTTACCAAGAATGTCAAATACATTTTCTCGATTGAATTTTGAACTATTTGGTTGAAAGCGACTGCCCTAACGGGCGCGCTTTAGTTCCCCCCATTTTGTTATAAGTTTACCCGTAGGTTCAACGGACAGAGAACCTGGTGTGCTTGTGAGAGCGAAATCAGCATCAATGCCGACGTACATGCCCCATCCACCGCCGCGCTCACTGACCTTCACCATCAACAGATTACTGCCGCGTTTGAGGTCAACATCAAACGTATCCTGGAAGGTGTTTGCGTTCCCACGTCCGCGGTTCACGGCGTTGGTATGAACGACTTCACCGTTGAGCCAAACCTTGATAGAGTCATCGCTATTGACACCCATCGTAACGTCGCGCTGTGCTTTCGCGGTTTTAAGGGTAATCAAAGCGTAGGATGTAACATCGTTAAAGTCAGCGACGTTTGTCATACCGATTGATACGACAGTTGCGTTGATGTTTCCATCTGCTGGGAGGGTGCCGAACGTCCATTTATAATCGCCGACGGTATCACCTTTTCTCGCGCCATTTTTTGCGACTTCCTCTTCTGTGACTTTTCCGTTACTTTCCTCATCAAGCGAATCAACATTGGTGGAAGCCTGTCCGCCTTGATTGGCTTTGGTGGGTGTGATCATCCAGAGCCATGGGCCGGTAATGCGTCTATTTGCGCCCCATTCATTTTCTTGTACGGGTATGGGGTCTCCCTGAGCGTCAAATTCAACGTGTTCATAATCGTCAAAGTTTAGGCTGTGCTCGAAATCTGCATCAATGCCGACGTTCATACCCCAACCGCCACCGCGTTCACTGACCTTGACCATCAACAGATTTGCCCCTTCTTTGAGGTTAACCTGAAATTCATCTTGGAATTCATTGGGGCCTCCACGGCCGCGGTTGACTGCGTTCTTATGAACGACACTACCGTTGAGCCAGACTTTGATAGAGTCATCGCTGCTAACGCCCATCGTTACATTACGTTGCTCTCTGTCGGATTCGATTATAATAATGGCATAAGACGTGACATCGTTGAAATCAGCGATTTCTGTCATTCCTATATCAACGAGCATCGCATTGATATTTCCATCGGCAGGAAGTTCACCGGAAGTCCATTTATAACCGCTGACGGGATCGCCTTCTTTCGCTCCGTTTTCTGCAATTTGTTCTTCGGAGGTTCTGCCTTTGCTGGCTTCATTGAGCGAGTCAATATCGGTAGAAGCCTGTCCGCCTTGATTAAGTTCGGTTAGCGTGATCATCCAGAGCCATGGACCAGTAAGACGTTCTTGTGCCTGGCTAATGTTTGTTGTCATGAGAAAGTTTATCAGACATGCTAACCCTATCAGGAAAAATTTTTTGTACATTTGAAGCGTATAACCTACCTATGTGATTCTAAGTGTTTTCGGACGCTGGTAACCTTATCTTCCATCGTTTGTTTTTTGTCAATTCGGGTGCCGAACTTGAGTGTCGTTGTGATTCGGGGTGCGCCCATCTCATGGACGATCTCATGACACCGCCGGATTGCTGCGAATACAACATCCCAATCGCCCTCGATATTCGTGCCGTAGGCGTGCAATTTCGTTTCCAGACCTGCTGCTTTTAGGACCTTCTCACACGCAGTAACATATTTTGAGACCGAAACGCCGACACCCATCGGGACGACGCAAAGATCCGCAATAACCTTCATATCTTTTCCTTACTTGTTTCGTAATTGGTCTAAGACTGTGGCCGGCAGAGGGGCTGCCCCTGAAGTGGCTACACCATCGTCGACTTGTGCCGGTGTCATCATCCCTGGCACGACGCAGGAGACTGCCGGGTGTGCTAAGATAAATTTGAGGGAGGCTTGTGGGAGGCTTCGCGCTTTATCGCCGATGATCGCCTTCACCTGTTTCACCCGTTCCAGGTCAGCGAGGAATTTCTCGCGAGACCAGGTTTTCCGATAATCGTTTTCTGCAAACACAGTGTCCGGTCCGAGTTGTCCAGAGAGCAGTCCTGACGACAGCGGTTGCCGGACGACAATGGCGACTCCTTTTTCAGCGGCGGTTTCCATCACGGGTGTCGCCATCCCTTGAGTGAGGATGTTGTAGGTGAGCATCAGTGAAGAGATGCCGGTCTCTGTGATCGCTTTCAGGGCGTCTGCCTCACTACCGAGCCCCATCCCATAGAATCGGATTTTGCCTTCAGTTTTGAGATCTTCCATTGTGCCGAACGCATCGTCCCACTCGGATGCCGGCGGTGGTCCATGGAATTGATAGATGTCTATGACATCCCGCTTCAACCGCGTGAGGCTTCCTTCAACGGCTGACCGGATATAATCAGGTGAAACATTAAACGCTGGGTGTTCCCATCCTTGGCTAATCCAGCCGTCAGAGTCCAATTCATAGCCGAGTTTCGTGGCGATAACGACTCTATTGCCGAGTGCGGAGAAAGCCTCGCCGAGTAACTGTTCCGCGCGTCCACCACCGTATTGGTCTGCCGTATCGTAGTAGGTGACACCACTTTCAAAGGCGTAACGGAGGAGATCAACAGCGTCTGTTTCACTGATGTCTCCCCATTCACGTCCTCCGAGTTCCCATGTTCCCATGCCGATTTCAGAGACGGTTAGTCCTGTGTTTCCTAATTTACGTTGGCGCATTATTGTTCCTTCGCAAGACCATGAGACACGGTCCCTCTACTTAGAAAGTACTACGATTTGGGTTTATTATCTTACAATATTGGCAATTATTTGTCAAGCGTATTTTTGTTTTTTGGGTTATCAGTTGTTGGTAGATAAAGTTTCAAACCCGATCGGCGAAGATCGGAAGCCAGACAAAATAGGAAACTGAATGGCACTGATTTGAAAGTGAATTTGGATTGACAGGTTATGTCTGTTTCTGATAAGATATAGTTATGCATCCAAGGGAGAGGACTGATGGCTAAAAAACGTGGCGAGTTTAGTTTGAACGGGATCGGAACGAAAATGGAACAGCACGCGGAGCGGGTTTTGCGGTTGGTAAAGTTAGATTCGCCGCATGCGGATCCACTTGCCTACGCGTCTCTGCTGTTCCTTGAAACCCGTGACCCTGAAAGATTTAAGACGCTTATGTCGGAGGCAATAGTCGCAGCACTCTACGATCGGTTTAAAACCCGTAGAAAGGCGCGCGAGCAAGCAAGGTTAGACGCAGCAGCACAAACTCAACCAGAGACGAAACGCGGTGAAGTGAGCGCGGAGCGGCGAAGACGCAAACTCGCACTCAACGGTGAAGGCACGCTGAGTGAACAACATGTTGATCGAGTGAAGAGACTTTGGTCGGTTTTGTTAGAACGTAATCATAACATGTATCAATATAAGACGCGTGTCGCTTTTGCGGCATCGATGCAGTGGTTGGAAAAAAACGAACTTAAGACATTCCTAACGCTCCTTGAGTCGCTTGAGGACATGTCAAACGGTGATGATGCCTATTTTATCTTTCTTCGACACGAACTCAATCAGATACAAAAACGGGTTGCGGCATCACATACGAAAATAGGTCTCGACATTCTGGCACCGACGCGACGCAGAAAAACGGAAACACCCGGTGATGTCACTACCTCCACTGAAGCGATACATCCGGATCAACGGACGATATTTGACCTTGTAGAAGGGAACTCTTAAGTAATGAAGTTACTTGTCACTGGTGGTGCTGGATTTATCGGTGCCAACTTCATCCGATACTGGCTACGGCACCACCCGGACGATGCCATTGTTAACCTTGATTTGCTGACGTATGCTGGCAATAGCACCAATCTGATGGATGTAGCGGAACGTTATCCTGAACGTTACACGTTTGCCCATGGCGACATTCTGGATTCGGTGTTGGTGGAAAGAGTCTTGGAAAAAGAGGCATCGGATGTCATCGTCAATTTCGCTGCGGAGTCGCACAATAGCCGTGCAATTCTACATCCACGACGTTTCTTTGAGACGAATGTGATGGGTACGCAGGTTTTATTGGACGCGGCTCGGAAGTATGAGGTCCAGCGATTTCATCATATCTCTACGTGTGAAGTTTACGGTGAACTCTCGCTGGATTCACCTGACGCATTTGATGAATGCACGCCGTATCGTCCACAAACCCCTTATAATGCTTCTAAAGCAGCAGCCGATCATCTCGTGAATGCCTACTTCCATAGTTTCAACATGCCGATAACAATTTCTAATTGTGCGAACAACTACGGTCCCTACCAGCATCCAGAAAAACTTATTCCGCTCTTCACAACGAATGCAATTCAAAATTTACCCTTAACACTCTATCGCAGCAGTCATAATCGCCGAGAGTGGTTACATGTTGAAGACCACTGCCGAGCCGTTGCAGCGGTGATCAAGCACGGCAAAATCGGTGAAACCTACAACGTCGGGAGTGGGGTGGAGAAAAGCATTGAGGAGATTAGCGATTTTATCTTAGGTGTTCTTGACAAACCGCAGCATTTGAAAACTTATGTCCCTGACCGCCCCGGACACGATTGTCGGTACCTGTTGGATTCAGGAAAGATAAGCCGTGATATTGGATGGGAACCGACGATTGAATTTGAAGATGGCATGCGTGAGACGATTCAATGGTACGTCGAAAATCAGGAATGGTGGCAGACGATTCAACAGAAAGCAGATAGTGAAGTGGTTCAAGAGGATAAATGGGAAACGTTCACAAGGAGGTAACCTCATGGAACTAACGGCGGAACAACTGACAACATGGCAACGCGATGGAATCATTGTGGTGCCGAACGTGTTTTCACCGGAAGTTATTGTACCCGCGCTCGAAGAGATTGAACGAAATGCCTACGATGGGTTGACTCATGCTGAATATCGCGCGAAATGGGACTCACAACCGGAGGCGTTAAAAAGTGCATACGAGAAGAACAGCGATATGCAACGACTTGCGGGTCCTTTTGGTAAGGCGACTCATTTTCCGACAGGCTTGGAAGCGGTAGATAAACTCATTGAAAACGAAGCATACTTGAGGATCGCACAGCAATTGTTAGGCACGGAAGAAATTCGACTCGGCTATGGACAAATATTCTTCCGAGAGGGACTCACCGATAGCCGTCATAGTGAGCATCCGTGGCAAGGTTATCACATTGACAATGCGACGAACTCGCCTTTGCCGCCGCACCCGGATTGGCAACGGTACGGATATGTTTTGACCGCTATCTTCCCACACGACATCGAATCGGACGGTGCGCCGATGCTCGTCTGCCCCGGTTCACAGAACCAGTTGGATAAAATATGGGCGAAGTACCCGGGCAGAGGGGGTGGAATGGGTATACCTGATCTACGAGAATTTAAGGGAGAACTCGCGGATCCGGTTCCGCTTACGGCGAAAGCGGGGAGTGTTTCATTCCGTTCCAGTTACTTGGTTCACGCCGCACAACCGTTTGAGAACAAGAGCAGACAACGCGGGTGGATGGGGTATCACTTCCATCGGGCAGACAATGACGATTGGTGCAAAACGACGCGCCCGGTACCCGGTTGGGGCAGCCCACAGTATATGAAATTTGTCACGCAAACGACCCCTGCTGTGCGGCGCGTTTTAGGGTGGCCCGCGCCTGGGGATGCGTATTATACGCCGGAAGCCCTTGCACGTCTTGAACAGGCATATCCGGGAATTGATTTGGAACCATACCGGACTTAAAATCTGAGAGGATTGTTTATGAGTAAAACGAGAAAAGTTGTGATGATGAATGAGGCGGGACGTATCTGGACGGAGGCGCAGGAAACGCCTGCACCGAAATCGGGGCAGCTGTTGGTTGAAGTTCGCGCCTCGATGGTAAGTCCTGGCACGGAACTCGGTGGTGTTAAACGCCGACGCGAGAATCCAGGTTCTGAGGCAAGGCAGCGTCCCTTTGGATATACGAATGCCGGTGTCGTTGTCGGTATGGAAGGCGATTGCGACGAATTTGAGATCGGCGATAGGGTGGCTGGTATGGGCGGTGGCTATGCACTCCACGCCACGCACGCTTGTCTGCCACACAACCTATGCGCGAAGATTCCTGATGATGTCCCTGACGAGGACGCTGCTTCTATTCATCTTGCGGCAACGGCATTGCACGCCGTGCAACGCGGGCGTATCCGTATCGGCGAAAATGTTGTCGTCGCAGGGTTGGGTATCGTTGGGCAATTTGCGTGCCAGATCGCCAAAACCGCCGGTGCCTATGTTATCGGTTTGGACCAATTGCCATTACGGATAGGGATTGCCCAAGACGCGGGGATACACCGCGCGATAAACGTTTCGGAAACGGATCCGATTCCCATCGCAGAGGAATTCACTAACGGTTACGGCATGGATTGTGGGATTATCGCCTTCGGTGGCGATGCGACGAGTGCGTTTCAGCAGATCCGTGCAATGCTGAAGACAGCACCCGATACGCACAAGATGGGACGGATTGTTATCGTTGGTGGTGCGAGCATTACACACGGCTTTGCAGCCGGACTTGGCAATGTGGATGTTATCAGTGCTGCGCGTACGGGGCCTGGTTACCATGACGAAGATTATGAACACGGCGCGGATTACCCACCGGTGTTTGTCCCGTGGCCGACACAACGCAACTTAGAGCTATCGCTGCGACTCATGTCCGAAGGTAAGATTCAGGTGAACCCGTTGATTACGGATGTTGTACCAATTGACCAGGCCTCCGAGGCATGTGAAAGATTGATTCAAACGCCAAATGAAGCGTTAGGTGTTGTTTTTTCGATGTAATACCAAATCTGAAAAAATTCGCATTTCAGGGATTTTGAAACGCATAGGAATGTCGCATGTCCAAGGCGCAATAATGCACGTCGCATTTGGGGTTTTTGCTTGGGTGTTTCTTCGCGTACGCCGCAGAATTGCGCTACTACGAACGAGTTTTTTGTTAATGAAAGGTGATTATTCAGAATATGGAAATTAGAGGCGCGCGTGAATCAGAGTTAGAGCAAGTTGTCGAACTTAGTTGCTTGGCTTTTGAGTCAGATGATCATGAACGCTATTGGCAGTACGTAAAAGGTGATAGCAGTTATCGTCCGTCACAAACCCGTGTTGTTGTAGTGAATGAC
>JAPPDN010000632.1 GCA_028824575.1 Candidatus Poribacteria bacterium
CACGCGGTGAAGTTGCTGAACGCATCCAAGAATGGACAAGTCTGTAAAGATTGCCAGTTGGATATTGCAAATGACAATAGGAGTTTTGTAGAAAATGAAACGATTTTATCAACGCCCTAATTTCACCCGCTATATTATTCTGCTCTGTTGCATTATTCAGGCGATACAGTTGACAAGTGCAGGGTGCAGTCATACCAAGCCGTATTACCATCCCGATATACCTGCTATTGAAAAACGCGAGAGTGAAACAGAAGGTGTGCTCCGCTACCGTCTCTTGTTACTCGGCGATGGTGGCGCACCGAAACCGGATGAACCTGTTCTAAAAACCCTCGGTGAATGGGCACAAAAGGACGCTGCGAAAACGAGTATTATTTTTTTGGGCGATAACATGTACCCGGAAGGGATGACAGAACGCCGCAAACACGAAGCAGCGGAACGACTCGTCCCACAACTCGCCGTTGTTAAAGACGCGGGTGTCCACGGACTCTTTATCCCCGGAAACCACGATTGGGCAAGTGGAAGATCGGAAGGGTATAGTGCGCTTCTGGCACAAGAGAAGTTTATCAATGATGCACTTGCGGGTGAACAGAATTTCCTGCCATCTGGAGGTTCACCCGGTCCAGTTGTTCTTGAGCTGCCGACAGTTAATCCCGTCGTCCGGCTTATTGTACTGGATACACAATGGTGGTTCCATCAACATGAAAAACCAGAAAAATCACCTGAAACAGTTATAGAAGAACTTATAGCACTGTTAGATACAGAATTGCCGGTTATCGTTCTGGGGCACCACCCGTTGCAAAGTTACGGTCCACACGGCGGCTATTTTGACTGGAAGGCACATCTTTTTCCTACCAGAGCTTTAGGAGAATGGCTCTGGATTCCAATACCGATAATTGGTTCAGTGCATCCGTATGCAAGGAAATACTTTTACAAATTCGATCAAGATATAGGCAGTGCCCCCTACAACAATTTGGTAGCGCAACTCAACCGAGCATTTTCCACGCGCAAACCGCCCCCTGAAGGCACATCCCTTTTAATCTATGCTGCCGGACATGAACACTCTTTACAGGTTTTAAAAGGTGATACTGTCGATTATCTCCTTGTCAGCGGGGCCGCCGCGAGTCAAAAGGTAACAGCAGTGTTGTATGGCGAAAATACTTTGTTCGCGCATCAACATACAGGTTTCATGGCAGTGGATTTTTTCACCGATGGGAAGATCTTGTTGCGCGTGGTTGAACCCGAAGGTAAGGGTGTTTTCTTTCAACGATGGTTGATTTTTTAGCACTTTAACGTAAGTTCAATACCAGACCTCATATCTATTTCAAATCGCTTTTCAAAAAAGAAACCAGTGCAACAATAAAGAACAGCAGATTAAACAGGACCAGCAACATAACTTGGGTTAACACGCTCCGATAAGAGATCTGCTCTTCAAAAACTGGCACAGCGTCTGGATCCACCGGTTTCTGAGATAACCCCTCTTTTACAGGATAGATATGCAGGCTTTCTGGATCACCCCGATCCTCTGTCTTGATGAAGTCTATGAATATTTGACGATACCGACGCGCTTGTTTGACAAAATTTGTGTAACTCACGATACCTGTATTTGCAAGCCCTTCCATCGCATATTGGAAAGTCGCTATCGGAGAGATTTGGGTCAGATCGCGGGCGAGCTGCACTTGCTGAAATTGCTGATCTATATGCGCATCTGAAAGCCGAGTTTTCGTCTCTACCTCCCTGGAGAGAAAGTCTGCCCAGAGGCGTGTGGTTTCTGGATCTTCAGCAGATGCTGCCTTTTTTAACTTAGGCGTTATATCTCCTGGGCTATTAAAAGGACGATATTCCCCATACAACTGTTCTAATTGCGCATGTTTCTGCTTCACAACTTCATCAGCGGACGGAATGGGATTCAGATTACCGACAAAAGTCCCGAGTAGACTCGGAAAGACAAACGCCAAAAAAACCCAAGTGAGCAAGAGCCATACTAAACTTGTAATAGCATTTGAGACGCGACTGGAGAAGAAAAGTCCAAGAAAAATAAAAATAGAAACAAGCAATGCAAATAATATGACCATCCCCAAAATCCGCAACCCCTCACTCGATTCAAACGGAATGTTCCCTGAGAAAAGGATAATCAGTAGGTTTATCAGAATACTAATGATAAGGGGCACTATGAGCGTTACAAAAGCACCGAGATATTTCCCCAGCAACACCTGTCCACGTGATACCGTATTCGACATCATCAGGCTCAGTGTGCCGCGCGCCCGTTCTCCGGCAATCGCATCGAAAGTGAACAAGATCGCGAAGAAACTCATCAAAATACCGATGAAGACCCAGTCAATTTTGATGCGTTGCATCGCGCTACCACTTTTATTATCCAACGGATACTCTAATATCCACGGGGGTCTCCACCGGTAAACTTCATATCCATAGCCGGCGCGACTGAGCCCACCGATATTCATCATTTTGACAGAACGCGGTATCAATTTATCCGCCCCATCAGCACAGAAAGTCAAACGGTTGGGACGTTTCGGAATCTCTCCCGGTCCTATCAGTGCTAATTCCGCTAACCCTTTATTCGCGTAATCCGCGACGTGCTCCCTATTCTGTGTAACTTGTTGGTTATAGGTATCAACCTGCGCGGTATAACCGGAACCAAAACTGTATATGAGCGAGTTCGCCACAAACAAGACGGGCAGTATAATTATTATTAAAGAGAATCGTAGGGTTGTGAGATTGTGGTGTATCTCTTTGCGTGCTATCTGCCAAATCATTTTTAATAGTTGTCAGTTGTCAGTTATCAGTTACCAGAAGAGTGGTTATCAGTCATCAACTAAAGAGGCGTTTGATTGCATTAGACACCTTTTTAACCGATGACGGATGACCGACACTTATTTCCTCCGACAACCGACGAATGACAACTAATAACCCTCCTTTTTCAACTCATATCATATCGTAGGAAAGACACATAAGCCGCCATGAATAGAACGATGTTCCATGCCAACAAGATCAAAATATCTATATAGGCGCGGGAAAAACTTTCGGCAAGTGAGAATCGCCGCTGTTGGAAAACAGGGAGATCCGTTAGATCGGCAGCACCTTGGTCATTGGAAAACCACGCCCGAGAAGAAAACGCCGCTTTATCTTTTAAATATTCAACGATCTCTCGCTTATATGCCCTGGAGTCCTGGATAAAATCGTTATAACTCTGTCGATCTGTCCCTGCTATTGTCCCGACAGCATAGTGATATACATCAGCAAAGGAGATACGAGAAAGCAGGTCTGCGAACTTGGCATTCCGCTCCCGTTCTTCCGCAGGTTTATTGAGAATTGCCTCGGCTTTATCCGCATAGGCAATCCGAAGCGGTTCTTGATAATCTAAAATCTCTTGAAAGATAGTGGTATCCGCTTTTTCGATATCGTTGAGGATATAACCTTCTACGAAGTATAAGCTCTCAATCCCGTATGAAAAAAACGTCAAAAAACGGTCGGTTCTTTCTGGATTTGTCCCAGGTTCCCAAATAATTGAATCCCGTAGATTTTCGTATCCTCTCCGCTTGATGTAGGTATCCCGCTCTTTTTGGAATTGATCCCATACATTAGCAGCAGACCGGACATATTCTACTTCAGGCTTGGACTGATAGGGTGGGAATTTCTCCACAACAATCGTCGCCACGTTTGCATGAACGATTGTTAGCATCACCCAGACAACCATCGAAAGAATTAAGGTCGTCGCAGGTGTCTTTGTCCAAATTGACAACAGCAATCCCAAAAGATACCATGTTGACACATACAACAACGAAACAGCAAATATCAGCACAATATGTGAAATGTCGTTTCCGTCAAAAGCAGTGACACGGGAAGAAAGCGCGATTATTAGTGCAACGATTAGACTTGTGAAAACAATAGGGAACAGCGACAACATCCCGCCGAGGTATTTTCCCAGAACTATCATATCTCTCGGTATCGCATTGGATAATACGAGTTTCAGGGTGCCATCTTCTCTTTCCCCTGAAATTGTATTGAAAGCAAATAGAATCGCTAAGGCACTAAGCACGATTTTGAAGATAAAGACCACATCAATGGTCAGGAACATTGCAAGCAGCGGATTGTCTGCCCCCCGTTTCTGCGCCGGTTCACCCAATACAGGGTAGGTGAGTTCAAAGACAGGCTTAGCCAATTCGATGGTGACTGTATTCGCGCCTAAGTTTTCCGCGCCTACGTTAAAGATACCCAAAGGATTCGGTTTCCGATGTGCTTTCGGATTGATGTTGTAGTAGAGTTCCCAGTTTTGCGCTTCCGTCTCCGCTTCTCGGACAGCAGCGTTATACCCAGATAAACGTTTTTCGTAATCATCCACTTGGACGAAAACAGCGACGGCAGTTGAGAGCAGACAGACGATAAACCCAATCATGAATCGGGAGGTCAACACATTTGAGACGAATTCTCGTTGGATAACAAGCCAAAGCGTATGCATTAATATATCCCATCACCTTTGTCGGAAACGATTTGTGATTACAACTCCTCTGGATAACAGGTTAAGAAGTCTACATCCCTTTGTTATCCAAGTATTTAAGTGGACTTTCGATGATATAATCCCCTGAATCTTCAAGGAACTGTTGAACCAAGAAGGTATGTCCGGCACCGATAATCAGTAGAATCCGGTCATCATCAGATTCGGTGATGCGGGTGAGATTGACAAAAATCTTGAGGTTCCGAGTATACCACAAATGCCCAACCCAATTGGCTCCTGGGTACTGATCACCGAGCCCAACACGCGCGATTCGCAAATACTCTTGATGGTCAGCGCGTCTGCCTTCAGGCTGATTGAGTCGTCTGTACATGTCGATTATCGGTTCGTATTTCTCAGGTTCAATCCAGGTTGTGCCATCCGCATCCTGTGTAACCTTCCCTTCAACCGCAGAAGGTTGCTCCATGAGGTGTTCCTGATTGTGTACTTTTGCGAATTTGTCAGGGTTTACCAAATCCCAATCAAAGTCCTCTGGGAAAAAACCGTCGGGTTCCTGAGAATAGTTTCGGAAATAGTCGATGCAGTATACTTTTGAATGCCCGAGTTGTTTTGCTAATCGATAACCGATCTGGTCCCCTTCACCGCGTGTTAGTTGATATGTTCCTTTCAGGTAACCTTGATACTCTGCATTGATTTCAGCATTCCGTGAAAAATCTACCTCAAGTGCTATCTTGGTAGGACTAAACGCCTTGAGTTGTTCGACCAACTGCTTGATTTCGCGTTGGCGTTTGGGTGCAAGGACATCATCCATTTTTGTATTGAACCTATCCATTCCGGGATTTGCCAAGTGCTTACTGCCGAGAATCATAATCGTCGGTTTTTTCGTTATTTGCGTAACATCCTCTGTAGATAGGTTAGTCTGATCGTCGCTTTTGGTTGTCCCGACTGTAAATAACACAGCGGCAAGTAATGTCATTAAGTAGAATTTGTATTTCACTAAGGTTTTCATAACTTTCTTCTCCGAACTCACGTTAATATATAACCACACATTATATGCATAATAGGCAGGACATATATTGTCCTGCCTATGCGTTGTTTTATTTAGTCTTGGAATTCTGGCGGGCGTACTTTAGAAATTCCATATTTCGTAGATGTGACTCCGCCTCTTCCAATTCAGAACGAATTTCCTGCAGGTCCCCAACCATCTGTTTTAAATCCGAGTCAACCTGGCGATAGGTTTCTTGAGCGGTTTTCGGTGCGTACCCCGATTTTTTAAGGTAATACGACGTGGACACCCAAACGCACATAAGTATAGTGACTGTTGTCGTTCCCATCACGACTGCAATAATAGCGGTAACCGCAGTAGTAAACTTAATAACAAAGAAGAACACCAGTCCGATGACAATCGGTAGTAACACCGACTTATCCCTATCTGTTCCCATATCTGTTTCTCCTTACGCATCGACACCTTTAGCGATGTTGATGAGTCGTTTCACTTCATTTTTCAGAACATCAATTTCTTGTTGAACGTCATTTACTTTTTGATGCAGTGCTTCGACTTCACGTTGAGTTGCTCCTTTTTTTAAGCCTTTCTTCTTCGCAAAGTAGGAAGTCCCCATCCAGACGCATCCGAGTGTCGTTATCGCGACACTTCCGAATATAATAGTGATAATCAGAACAACTTCTCCCATTTTCAATGCCTCCAATTTTTGAATAAAATGTGGTCTTATTTTATTAGAGTCAACAAAACGCGAAAGGATAGTAAAAAATGGAAATCAAATTGTGCAGCGGCATGTATCTCGAAAATTATGGCAGAATATTAGAATGGCTTGGACATCAGAAAATTGGCGGGATTATATGAAGTCTGAGGATTCAAATTTGGTAGGTACGGTCTGACGAAGTTCCAATAAATATTTCGGTAATGCTATCCGAAAAATATTTAGGGCAGGTCTTTGCATGCCCAATTAAATTCTTAATCTTCATACAACTGCAAATTACGGCATTGATCTTATAGTAAAGTTTAGAATTAATTAGACACTCCACATCGGCGAGGTTAGGAAACCTCGCCTACCGGGGGAAGTATCTATTTATTTTTCGTATTCACTATAAACTTCATCAACCGTACCAAAGGAGGGAAGCAGATTGATTTTCTCGAAGTATCTACATATTTTTTATTCTACTGATAAGGATCATTTTTGATTGACGGGTGCTTTTGCGCTTCTGTGGAGCGTTGAAAAGATTGTTCCGATTCATCTTTTTCAAGCAGGCGAGCCACGTCATACCCTCTACGGAGCAATTCAACCAAAAGCTCGTCATTTGAAGCATCATTGACCGAACTTAACGTTTTCGTACTTACGTTAAGTTCAGAATGAATTGACATCGCCTCTGACGCATCCCGGACGCTGGCGTAATTTACCCCTAAATATCGCTGTGTTGTCACCACGCTTTTATGCCCTAACATCTCCTGCACGGCGTAAATGTCATTCGTCTGTTCATAGAGACGCTGGGCGTAAGACTTCCGTAGGGAATGCGTGCCGAGTTTTCCATTTAAACCCGCCGCTCCAAAGGCTTCCTTTAGCGCATTGTGTGCTGCTATTCTCGTCATCGGCTTCGAGCCTTGCCCGTTCCGTGAAGGAAACAATGGACGCTTCGCAGCAATATCTCCATACAACTCTGTATGCCAAGCAATAAGGTTTTCAATCGCCTGCCTGCCATCTATGTTCACAGGTACAGCTCTGGATACCTCACTGCCTTTCACGATACTCAGATCAAACAGTAAGTCTTTAACAGGGCTGCCATTCTGCCAGACATCATCCACTTTCAGGGCGATCAGCTCGCTAATCCGTCCGCCGACGGATACGCCTAACATAAATAGGCTCCGATTCCGAATGGCAAACGTCCCGCTAAAAGCCTCCGATACTTTTCGGATTTCGGTATTATCTAATGGTCTTGTGCCTTTCATATAAGAAACTCCTTGTTTTTATGCGTACATACACTTAATAAAACGAAACAAAAACTGTGTCGGTTTCTAAACACCATCCAGATGTGTGCTAAAGCGAAGTGGGTCTTCTCTGTGATGGCGTCGTGCAAAGTTCACATACTAACTGTTCCAAAATGCACGTAGCATCTGAATTGCTCGTTTTCAATTGTGCATCTGCATCTAAACTTTTTTCGAGGGCAACGACTAACTCATCAACCGTAAAAGCATTGAGTGTCTGAAAGATTTTGTAAGCGACATAAGGGTTCTGCTTCAGAATATTATGCGTAGCGGTTTTAGGTAAGGCACTTCCCGCCTCTTCGGCAAGCGGCTGGAATATATTGGCTGTAAAATCACGAAATGGCATCCGGCTGTGGACGTTTCGGAGTTCCTTTCTTTCAGCGATGAGCTTCGCTTGGAGCGCAAACCGGAATTGGCGGGCGATCGTTGAGTTGACAGGGATAGGTTCTTGGCCGCTTGCTAACACCTCATGAA
>JAPPDN010001013.1:0-1181 GCA_028824575.1 Candidatus Poribacteria bacterium
GGCGTTGTGTGTACAAATAACAACGCCATCTATATCCTCTCGCTCGACAAGCGAATGCCAATCAGGAACAAAAATTGCTTTATGTTCCGCGGCAAGTTGGTTTCCTGTCTGCTCATTTCTGGAGGCGATCGCCACGACTTCAGCAGTCTCCATTGAATCAAATCGGGAGAGATGGTGCCGCGCCATCCCACCCGAACCGATAATTCCAATTTTAATTTTGGTCATATTTTCTATGAGACGAACGCAAAATTCTTGCGTTTGCTTATGGGATTAAAAGCGTTTGACTGGAAGGATGGAAGAAAGGAAGGATAGGTGCCCCACTCTTCCAACCTTCCACGCTTCCAACTTTTGCGTCTATCCTACCATTCCTATGCCCAGCCTTGGCTTTCGCCACCAACGCGCGCAGCACTAATCTTTTCATAATAACCGCTTTTCCGATAGGCTGCCAACGGGTGTGGGTCGCGCCCCATCTCCAAGCGGACCTGTTCCAGCAGTGGATTCACATCCGTCTCGTAAGCACGTTGAAGAATACTTTCCGCTTCAACCAAGTCAGCGGCATCTTGCGCGGCTGCGAGTGCTTCGCGATCAACGAGAAGTGCTTTTGCGTATGCCTTTTGTAGATTGCAGACAGATTGGATACTCGCTTCTACCTTCGGTTTCAGGTTGTGGCTCTGATCAATCATGTAAGCAATATCGGTTTCCGTATTGGGATCAAGTTCGGCAGCAACTAACTCGGTGTAAATTAGGAAGAGTTCCTGCGGATTGATGGAACCGACCGTCAGATCGTCATCAGCGTATTTCCGGCAGTTGAAATGGAACCCACCGAGTTTCCCTTCGTCAATGAGGTAAGCGACGATGAACTCAATATTTGTGCTTTGTGGATGGTGCCCTAAGTCGATGAGGACTTGCGCTTTCTCACCGAGTTTCGTCGCCATGAGGTAAGCAGTACCCCAATCGGGGAGGTCGGTATGATAGAACGCCGGTTCAAAGAATTTGTATTCAATGAGCATCCGAGTGGCATTTGGAAGTGCATCGTAGACTTCGGCTAACGCCTTCTCCATCCACTGTTTACGCTTCCTGAAGTTCGACTGACCGGGGAAGTTGGTGCCATCTGCGAACCACAAACTCAGCAGATCGGAACCTGTTTTCTCCATAATGTCAACACACTCCAGCATGTGGTC
>JAPPDN010001013.1:1191-7939 GCA_028824575.1 Candidatus Poribacteria bacterium
GATCTCAGCATCCGGGTTGCAGACGCTTCCGAGTTTATATACCTGATCTTGGAAGACGTTCGGATTGATCGCACCGATGCCGATACCGACATCCGCTGCGTACTGTTTCAAGGCAGCCCAATCGTCGGTTTTATCCCACGGGATGTGGAGTGCGACGGTAGGGGCAATGCCGGTGAAGCGGTGAACGGTGGCAGCATCTTCTAAACGTTCCGCGGCATTTCGCGCCGCGCCGGGCTGCTCAAAGACTCCGAATCGAGTGCCAGAATTACCGTAGCCCCATGACGGTGTTTCAATGTGCTGCTCTTTGAGATGAGCCTTGACTGTTTCTACCTGGATTCCCTGTTTCTCTAAGTTTTCGGCTAAAAGATTATACGCCGGATTGCTCATTATGCTTTTCCTTTCTTGAATAGTTGTCAGTTTTCAGTACGATTTTTTTCTGCGAAAAAAATCTTTCAGTTTTCAGTTAAAGAGGAAACCCTGGAACTATCAAAAACCTCTTGTACCT
The DNA here is from genome assembly GCA_028824575.1 of Candidatus Poribacteria bacterium. GTDB lineage: Bacteria > Poribacteria > WGA-4E > WGA-4E > WGA-3G > WGA-3G. Next base: position 1,697 of record JAPPDN010001013.1, read on the forward strand.
GAAAACTGTTAACTGTTAACTGACAACTACATTGTCAGTTCCTGAAATATCTGTACAAGTTTCTCTTGCGTGGCGTTCGGGTCTTCAATGATGATGCGCGCGCCGCCGATAACATCCATGAACCCCAATTCACGCGGATATCGAGGAACAACGTGCAGATGATAATGCGGAATGCTTGCACCAGAGGCATCGCCCATATTATAGCCGACGTTGAAGCCGCGCGGCTGATAGGCATGCGTCAATACCTCAAAACACAGACATTGGAGTTCGTGAAGTTCTTGAACCTCTTCCTGATGTAATTCTCGAACATCAACGAGATGCCGATTCGGAAAAACTAAGAGGTGCCCCGGACTGTAAGGATAGAGATTCAACGAGATCGTAAAGCGTTCGGTTCGATGGACTTCAAGTCGTTCGACTTTATCATTTTTTTCGACAATTGCACACAGAATACACGGCACATCTGGGCGGTTTTTGCCTTTGGCATAAGGCATTTTGTTCGGGACGAAGAGGTTGTGTCGCATGGAAGCGTTTCCCATTTACAGCCTATCTCATAAATACCAATTCGCATGTAGCCGAAGGAAACCTTTTTAGAAGATATATCGCAAGTCCCCCTGATAAGGGGGATTTAGGGGGTTTCTTCCATAGGACATTCTTATTGAACAATACCTTCAAACTATTTATGAGACACGCTGTACAATAATATACAGACAGACAAATTATCAGTTTTCTTGAAAAAGATTAAATTTTTGATACACCTATGATATACTATTTCGACAAAGCTTGCAAGCAGATAATTATTAGAAGAATGGTTGTCAGTTATCGGTTGTCAGTTGTCAGAATCAGGATTTTCAGGATTAGAGACGCTTCTTGATACTTACGGTTTATAGCATGACTGACATATTCCCTTACGCTTTACGAAACTCCTTTATTTTTTGAAGAAAGAAAACTGGCGCGGGTTATAATGAATGTGGCAGTGTTAAACAACCCACCAGTTTTTACAAGTTGCGACGAAAATCACAGATGAAAACCTGATAATTCTGCCCGTATCAAGTATGTGCTGTTTCTTCTTATCTTGTTTTTCCCATCAACAGTTTGGCACTTAACCTTCTTTCCAAATCACATGAATAAACCTTGCTCGCGAGCAATGGGCTGCGGGCATTCTGTAGGAGATTTTCATGAAAAATAGAAATTCCTTTGCTCCCGCGCCAGGCAGTATAGACGGTGAAGATGTGACGACTTGGGCACTTCCTGAAGGCGCGATCGCTCGATTGGGGCGTGGTAGCGTCCGTGATATGGCATTCTCACCGGATGGACAGCACTTCGCTGTTGGTACAGCAATTGGACTCTGGCTATACGAATTCTCGGCGCTAACCCCTATAGCATTGTGGGAAACGGATAGGGGATTTATCGACCGTGTTACATTCTCGCCTGATAGTCGATGGCTTGCCGCACATCCACGCGAAGCACTCACGGTGTGGGACATCCAGAACGAGAGTTGCATTGCTGAGATGGAATTTCGGGATCGGCAGGATCGTAGAGACCTTTCCAAGCCTGTTTTTTCCAAAGATGGAGAACGCCTTGTCGTATTTAGTGGACACCAACAACGCATGAAGAAGATTCAAGCTTGGTGTCCGTACACAGGGACACGTCTTAGCGAAACTGAAATCCCATCCACCTACGATGTATATCCTACCTGTTTTTCTCAAGATTTAAGCCTGTTAGCAGGTACAAGTTATGACATAAATAACCGTCCTACGGCTGAATTCATTGCCGTATGGGACGTGGAAACAGCGGAACAAATCGCTCGCCTTGAATGGGCTGAGAGGTGGGGGAGACTCTGTTTTTCGCCGTGTGGAAGATTCCTTGCCGCCGGTGGTTCAGAGGGTAAGATTCAGGTATGGAACGTGGAAACCGGAAACCTTGAGGAAAGCTATACCGAAGACGAAGATGCTCAGATGCATCCATATTATCCACCAGAGGGTGGATTGATTGCTGCAGTCGTTTTTCCATCTCAATCCAAGATTGAGATCCATCATTTAGAAAAAGGCGAGAAACTGGATGAATTTGAACACCGCGGGAACAGAAGCACGGTTCATTTTTCTGATAGTGGAACACAATTAGCACTCACAAACTCCGGCGAGATCCAAATCTGGACAAAAGGTAGCAATTCTGACGTGCACACGCCTTCAACCCTTCATGGACACATCTCCACGGTGGATACGTTAGCCTTTTCTGCAGACGAAAAGACACTCGCTTCTGCATCTTGGGGCGATAACGTTCTCTTATGGGACATCACAAGTAAACACCCGTACCGTCCACAAGGTGAGAAATTGCCTGCAAGCTCACATAATGTCTACCGTTTTCCGAGTGGAAAAATGATTGCCATCAACGTCTATGGAGAGAAATTAAACGTGTTGGAGGTTGGTAAACCTGAACCGCTTGCTGAACTGACTGGATTTGAAGGGGGGTTGGGACGCGCCAAAGCGTTCTCTCTCACAGGGCACCGAATTGCAAGCGTAGATACAAACGACAACATACATATCTGGGAGTGCTCGGACGGTGAAAGTTGGAAAAAGCATACCACGGTCATCAACGATGCGGAATTTATTTACGGGTTGCGGTTTAGCCCGGCTGGGTTGGCGTTTAGTCCTGATGGAAAACGACTCGCAAGTATGTCAAGGTCACGGGATTGGAAAGCCGGTTTGTGGGATGTTGATTCAGGTGAACAGATTGCTGAACTCCCTTTGACACCGGCACCAAGACGCAGATCATACCGTGAATCCGACACTGGAATAGCATTTTCACCAGACGGTAATACCATCGCTGGCGGACTGTGGCACGAGATTGTGTTGTGGGATGCGGCAGATGGCAAAACACTCATGACGATCCCACAATCAGAAGAGAATCAACGACCAATTACATTGTGCTTTTCACCGTGCGGACGATATTTGGCTGCGGGTGCTTGGTGGAAAGGTGGACTCAAAAAGACATCCATCTGTTTATGGGAGGTCGCAACCGGTAAAAAAATCGCCACATTTTGGGGGCACACTACTGATGTTCAGTGCTTCGCGTTCTCGCAAGACGGCACCCTTCTCGTAAGTGGCGGACACGACGGAGCGATTTATCTTTGGGACTTGAAACCTTATCTGTAAAACAATAGGAGGGATTCTCATGGGAAATAGAAAAACACAAGCAGATACTCCGTTTCGTCCTGATGACAGTGATGTAGCCACATGGGCACTCCCTGAAGGTGCGATTACTCGATTGGGGCGAGGTTGTCTCAGTGATATGGCGTTTTCACCAGATGGACAGTATTTCGCTGTGGGTACAAATATAGGGCTTTGGTTGTATGAACCCTCGACGCTATCGCCAATCGCGCTGTGGGAAACGGACAGGGGGTATATTGACAATGTTACATTTTCACCTGATAGTCAATGGATTGCCTTACATAGATACCACGAAGCAATCAGGGTGTGGGACATTCGGAACAAGGTCTGTATTGCTGAGATGGAACTTACGAAGGTACAGGACCGTTGGGGACTTTCCAAGCCTGTTTTTTCTCAAGATGGAGAATGTCTCGTTGTGTTTAATGAACGCGAGTATAACAAAAAAGTTCAGACTTGGTCCCCACAAACCGGTGCACTACTCAGCGAAACTGAGATCTTATCGACCACCTATGGTGTCTTTCCTACCTGCTTTTCTCCAGATTTAAGCCTATTAACAGGGACGTGTTACATCAGAGATAGCCGGACCGCTGAATTCATTGCCGTGTGGGACGTGGAAACAGGTGAACAAGTTGCTCGACTTGACTGGTCCGAGGAGAGATGGGGGCGGCTCCGCTTTTCGCCGTGTGGAAGGTTTCTTGCCAGAGGGGGACCAGACGGCAGAATTCAGGTTTGGAACGTGGAAACTGGAAACCTTGAGGAAACCTATACCAAACATGAAGACGCTCAGATGCATCCCTATTATCCACCGGAGGGTGGGTTGATCGCCGCAGGGGTTTTTCCATCTCAATCTAAGATCGAAATTTGGCATTTAGAAAAGGACGAAAAAGTCGATACATTTGAATATCAGAGCCCAAGCCCCTTTGTGCGTTTCTCGGAGAGGGGTACACAATTGGCTTATATCGACAGTGATGAAATCAAAATCTGGACGGAAGGTAGACCTACTGATCAAGCGTCCCCGACCATTCAAGGACCCACAAGGGCTGTCACTGTCGGTTCATTAGTCCTCACGCCGGACGAAAAAACAATAGCGGCTACGTACTGGGGTCGGAAAGCATTTTTATGGAACGTTTCCAATCAGTGCGTGCGACACCCAACTGAAAAAGAACTGCCAGATAAAACATATAAGGTTTATCTATCTGCTAACGGTAAAATCTTTGCTACAAGTAGAGATGAAGACACCCCAAAAGTGCGGATGTTTGGCAGCAGCGAGCCTATTGCTGAAATTCCTTTTCCTGAATCGGAACTGATATCGACAGAGGCATTCGCGCCAACAGGACACCGATTAGCCGCTGTTGATAGAGATCACACTATCCATGTATGGGAACGACCTTCTCCATCAAATGGTGGGGCTCGGAGGAAGAATTGGGAAAAGTGTGCAGTACTTATAGGACATCCAAAATCTGTTGGGGCTTTGGCGTTTAGCCCCGATGGAAAACGGCTCGCGAGCATCTCAATGGATCGAACTGCCTTATTGTGGGATGTTGATACAGGCGAACAGATTGCCGAAATGGATTTACCTCGACCACCATCACAAGGAAAAAGGAGGGGGCGTTATACCGACGTGGGCGTAGCATTTTCGCCACTTGGTGACATAATTGTCGGTGGACATCAAGGCGGTGCTGTGTTATGGAACGCGATAGACGGGAAAACCCTCATGAGGCTACCACACCCTGAAGGAAGCCAAAGACCAATCGCGTTTTGCTTTTCGCCGTGTGGAGAATATTTGGCTTCCGGGGCTTGGTGGCAAGGCGGTTTGCAGAAGGTGCCTATTCGTTTGTGGAAAGTAGCGACTGGTGAAAATATCGCGACTTTCTGGGGACACACTACCGATGTTCAGTGTTTTGCGTTCTCGCAGGACGGCACTTTATTAATCAGCGGTGGATATGATGGCGTGATTTATCTCTGGGATCTGAAGCCTTATCTGTAGAACACAAGGAGATGCTTTAGTGGAAAACCAAAAATTAACAATCCCAGCACCAGTCGGTGCCAGTGGAGATGATGTCACAACTTGGGCACTTCCTGAAGGTGCAGTTGCACGATTGGGACAAGGTCTTGTGGAGACGCTGGTATTTTCCCCGGATGGACACTATCTTGCTGTGGGAACAAGGGTAGGACTTTGGTGGTATGAAGTAGAAACGATGTCACCCATCGCATTATGGGGTGCGGAACGAGGCGTATTTGTAGCCACTTTTTCGCCTAATGGAAAATGGATCGCTACAAGCGACTGGGAGAACCTCATAGAGGTATGGGATGTCCAGCAAGGTTTGTGTGTAACACAGATAGAAACAGAATGGAATCATTGCGCCTTTTCGCCTAACAGTCAACGGCTCGCTACAAGCGATAGTACTACTGGTACTGTCACCCTCTGGCACCCAGAAACGGCGGAACCTCTTGAAAAATTTAGTTGTGAATCTGAAAAAGGCGGTCGCTTCGTGCCGATCGCCTTTTCGCCCGATACTCATCTGCTTGCGTCTACAGGTCGTGACGAGGCAGGTAGCGATGCTGAATCAATAATCGTATGGAATACAGAAAGCGGTGAACAAGTCGCTTGCCTCACAGGACACACGGGTTCTATCTATCGCCTCTGCTTTTCGCCGTGTGGTAGGTTTCTTGCATCCGGCGGTGAGAGCGAAGATGGAACAGTCCGCGTCTGGGACACGGTTAACTGGCAACAGATTCAGATATACACCGATTTTGGTGAAGCAGACATGAATCCATCTTACTCACCGGAAGGTGTTCTGCGTGCAACGGCAATCTCCTATATTGAAAGGTTTGGTGAAAGTATCATTACTGTATGGGATTTGGAAAGTGATGAGAAACTTTATTCTACTATAGAGGATATTGGCGGAATGTGGGGGACAGTCCGTTTTTCAAACGGTTCACGATTAGCACACGAATCCGGTGATGGCGGTATCAAGGTATGGTTCTATGGAAACCCACATACTCAAGCTTCTGATTATCGACCTACTTATGACCCATATTCAGTCGTATTTTCGGCGGACGGCAACACATTAGG
>JAPPDN010000180.1:0-3086 GCA_028824575.1 Candidatus Poribacteria bacterium
TTTTTACACTTGTCGGTGAGTCCATTCGTTAGGCGCTGTTACAAACCGTGAAGAAACACCCTATCAAAAACCCTACCGAGGGATGAATGATTGCGTAATTTTTGAAACGCTGACTGGACTTTAGGAATGTCTGGAAAACCTGACAAGCACGTTAACCCAGATAACAGCGAGTGCTATAAGGAAACTCATTTATACTTTCCTCACCTTTGATAATTTTATAAAATTATGACAACTAATACGTAATTTCTGTGGAAAGGTAACAAAAAATTTAATTTTTTAGAAAATAGGAAGTACAAATATGGAAACCTCTAAATATCGCGTTGGAATTATTGGATGTGGTGGCATTGCCAATGCCCATGCCCGTGGCTATCAGGGCGTTGAACAGACGGAGATCGTCGCGCTCGCCGATCCGGTTCAAGCGGCACTTGATAAGTTTTCGGACACCTACAATGTCCCTGCGGAAAACTGTTATTTGGATGCGCGCGAGATGTTGGATAACGAGAACCTTGACATTGTGAGTGTTGCGACGTGGCATAAACTCCATGCGCCGATGACAATCGCGGCGTGCGCACGAAGTCCAAAGGCAGTGCTCTGTGAAAAACCGATGGGTGTGAGTTTGGGTGAGTGCGATGAAATGTTGATCGCTGCCAGACGGACCGATGTGAAAGTCGTCATCGGACACCAACGCCGGTTCAACTCCGCATGGACAGATGCCCGAAACCTCATCGCTGACGGCGCGATTGGTGAACCGAGACAGATTGTCTGTCACGGCGGACAGGGTTTATTGAATGACTGTTCACATCTGTTTGATATGATGCGCTACGTCCTTAGTGATCCTGCACCGACGTGGGTGATTGGCAATGTTGAACGCAAAACTGAGCGTTATGAACGTGATATTCAGATAGAGGACCGGAGTGCTGGTGTCGTCGGCTTTGAGAACGGCTGCATCGGCATGCTTTTACAAGAAATCAGTAGACCGAATTACCAAGGTGGCATTGTCTACGGTACAGACGGTATCGCGGACGTAACGGAAGGACGTGTCCGTCTTCTGAACAATAAAGCGACAGACTGGGAAGAACGCCCGTCCGATGGTACGAACCAGCACGTTGCCCAAGCCGCTGAACTCGTCGAATGGATTGAAGATGGTCCCGAACACCGTGGGGAAGCGAAACATGGACGCGCCGCTGTTGAAATTATCATGGCAATCTATGAATCGGCGCGCATGCACGAAGTCGTTCAATTGCCGTTGCGGACGCATGCGAACCCACTCGATCTGATGATTGAGAACGGTGATTTACCGATTGAACGCCCTGGACGTTATGACATCCGTGCATTCTTGTTGCACGGCGAATCCATGAAACCGGAGTAGTTATTAGTTAACAGTTATCAGTCGTCAGTTGTCAGAAGCGTAGTTTTCAGTCGTCAGTCTTCAGTTGTCAGTTAAAGAGGTTACTGCCATTTGAGCAGCAACCTTAACTGCCACAAGAACCCTTTTAACTGAAAACTGATAACCGATAACTGAAAACTGATAACCGACACCTATTAAAAAACCATGCAAATTACACAAGGTGTTAGCGTCGGTTTGGCAGCATTACGGCGTAACAAGTTACGCTCAGTGCTAACGACGCTCGGTATTATTATCGGTATTGCCGCTGTTGTTGCGGTTGTTTCGGTTGGCGGTGGTGCCGAACTCCTCATGCTCGCTGAATTAGAGCGTATCGGTGGTGCGGGTATGATCGTCTGCTTTCGGAAAGATGCAATTCGGCGAGAGGACGGTTCGTATATAGAAAATAAACACCCCGAATACATTGAATACGAAGACCTCGCCTTTATCATTGAGAATTGCCCCTCTCTTAAGCTGGCTACGGCACAGTCAGGGACGAACCGCCGTGTGTCTCACAAACACGTTAATCAGTCGCTTCAAATCCAAGGCACGACCCCCTTCTACCAAGAAGCCAATAACTGGTTCATTCAAATAGGTAGGTTCATCACGGAAAGCGACATCGAGCGAAGGGACCCTGTGTGTGTGATTGGGTCTGAAGTCCATAAAGACCTATTTCAGATGCAGAACCCGATTGGGCTTGAACTCAGAATAGGTTCAGAGCGGTTTACTGTGATAGGCGTAATGGAGGAAAAGGGCAACAGTATGGCGAGTGAGGGTTGGGATAACCGGGTGATTATCCCGCTCACTACAATGGGGACCCGTTTTATCGGGGGATATAAAGGTTGGATACACCTGTTTTGCCAAGCCGAGAGTTATGAAAAAGTCGAGCAAGCGGTTGCTGAAATCAAGGTTGCCATGCGGCAACAACACGGTGATGAAAAATATTTTGAATTTTTCACTGCGAAGCAGATTATAAAACAGGTAGGCAATGTCAGCCGGATTGTCCAGATACTCCTTGGCGGTGTTGCGAGTGTCGCGCTCTTCGTTGGTGGTATCGGGATCATGAATATCATGTTGGTCTCTGTGACAGAACGGACTCGCGAAATCGGTTTACGTAAAGCGATCGGTGCGAGACGGCGTGACATCTTGATCCAATTCCTGATTGAAGCGATTGTTTTAAGCGTTTGCGGTGGTCTCATCGGGATTTTTATCGGAAGCAGCCTCGCTTCTGTTTCCGGTTTGATTATTTCAAAACTCATGAAGGCGAGTTGGCCTGCCATTGTCTCTGTTGAAGCCGCGTTGATTGCGTTTGGCGTTTCCGCGTTCATCGGCGTATTTTTCGGACTCTACCCCGCCAACAAAGCCGCTGGTCTTACCCCGACAGAGGCACTCCGTCACGAATAGGTACTGGCTTTCGGAAACCATCAGCAATCAACCTTCAGTTAAAAGGCATCAGTGACGATTGACAACCCCGTATCAAGAACCATTCTTCCAAAAACGAAAGGAATACGCCCTGTGCGACATCAAACAACAAAAGTCCGCGCGGCTGTCGTTGGTCTCGGTTGGCCCGGGATGCAGCATCTCAAAGGTTATACCGCTGATCCGCGTTCAGAGGTTATTGCTGTCTGTGACTTAGACGAGACGCAAGTCAATATATTTGTTAATGATCCTGCGACCACGGATACCTACACCAATCACTTAG
>JAPPDN010000180.1:3096-7938 GCA_028824575.1 Candidatus Poribacteria bacterium
GGAGAGTCAAAAAAGTCGCAACGGAACATAAAATCCCGAATACCTACACCAATCACTTAGAGATGTTGGAAAACAAAGATATTGATGCTGTAAGTGTCTGTTTACCGAATTTTCTTCACGCGCCGATTTCTATTGACGCTTTAAATGCAGGGAAGCATGTGCTATGTGAGAAGCCTCCGGCTCGGAGTGCGCAAGAGGCAAAAGCGATGGCGGATACAGCTGCCGAAAACGGTAAGACTTTAATGTACGCGCTCGTCCAGCGGTTTGATGGGAGTTCCCAGAAACTTAAGCAGCTTGTCAAAGATGGTGAGCTCGGCGACGTTTATTTTGGTAAAGCCGCTTACGTCCGACGGCGCGGTATTCCGATTGGTAAAGAAGGTTGGTTTGTCGATAGGGAACGTTCCGGTGGCGGTGCGCTCATCGATATCGGTGTCCATGCGTTAGATTGCATCTGGTGGTTGATGAATTCGCCAAAACCTGTCGAAGTTATGGGTACGTCGTATTCTCACTTTGGGCATCTCGTGCCAGATGGTGTTAAATACGATGTTGACGACGGTACCTTCGCGCAGATCCGCTTTGAAAACGGCGCGATTATTATCCTCGAAACAACGTGGGCTTTGAATCTGCCGGGCGATAATTACATTAAAATCGCTGGAACGAAAGCAGGCGCGACGCTCAATCCATTTACCCTTTACACGGAAAAAGACGGCAAGGAAGTGGATAAACCGATTGACGCGCCTTCAATTAACGGGTTTGACGAAGAGGTAAAACACTTCGTAGAGTGCATAGTGGAAGAGAAGACCCCTATCTCTTCAGCGGAACAGGGTATCATGCTGATGCAGATGCTTGACGGTATTTACGAATCCTCGGAGAAGGGGCGGTCTGTGTCCATCGCTGACCTCAATACCGTGAAGGGATGAGAACCCTTTATCTGACCTTTCATGTCTATCTGGCGTTTGTGACGAAGTCATTCCAAAAGCGGATGCAATATCGGGTTGCCAACCTTGCAGGTTTGACCACCAATTTCTTTTTTTTGCTGGTACATATTTTTGTTTATACCGCCTTCTACGCAGCGCGTACCGGTCCTTTATCTCTCAATCTGAACGAAATTATTACCTATTTTGTCCTCTGTCAGGTTTTTTTCATGCTCATGCCGTTTTGGGGGGCGCGTTCTGAAGTGACGAGCGCGATTAAAGACGGTAGTGTCGCACTCCAATTAACCAAACCGGTAGACTTCCAGGCATATTGGTTCTCGGATGAATGTGGTAGAGCCTGCTATTACTTATTGATGCGCGGACTCCCGACCTTCCTTATCAGCATCATCTTCTTCGCCGTTGCGATCCCGACGCAGCCGATTACGGTAATGGCATTTGCAGTTTCAATAACACTCGCGACTTTTATGAGTGCTGCTATCACGATAACAGTTTTTAGTTTCGCGTTCTGGACGCTGGATACAACAGGGTTTTCTGGACTCTCTTATTCCATAATCACCTTATTCTCGGGGATGTTGGTTCCGATTGCGTTATGGCCCGAATGGTTGGCACATATCGCGGCATGGCTGCCGTTTGGTGGTCTAATTGATATCCCGTTTAGTATCTATTTGGGTAAGATTACAGGTATGGATATCTGGATTGCTATAGGCAAACAGATGATATGGGTCGTTTTTTTTCTTGGGTTAGGTAGGATTCTTTTAAAACGTGGATTCTCTCGGCTCGTCATCCAGGGCGGTTAGTAGATATTCCAAACAATGCACCACCTTTCGCTTTATCTTCATTTTGTTAAGCTTCGTATCCGTTCACAGATGGCGTATCGGCTCTCATTCGTCCTGGACCTCTTTGCGCAAGCGAGTATCTCTGTCATCGATTTTTTCATGATTGCGCTGCTCTTCAACCGTTTCAAAGAATTAGCGGGATGGAGCCTATGGGAAGTCGGGTTTCTCTACGGCATGATTGGTATCTGCTTTGCTGTTGCTGAAATGATGGGAAGAGGCTTTGATGTCTTTCAGAGAAACGTTGTGCGCGGAGAATTTGATACAATGCTTGTCCGTCCGCTTGGGACCTTTTATCAAGTCTTTGCACATGAATTTCTACTCCGGCGGCTCGGTAGGATCGCACAAGCATTAGCCGTGCTGCTAATTGCCAACTCACAGTTAGATATCTCTTGGTCACTCGGCAAGGTTGGATTCCTGTTGGTTTCATTGGTAAGCGGTACCTGCTTTTTTATCGGACTTTTCGTAATTGGTGCGACAAGTTGTTTTTGGACTGTCCAATCTATAGAGATCATTAATATTTTCACAAATGGTGGCGTTTTCATGGGAAGCTACCCGTTTTCGATTTATCGGTGGTGGTTTCGACATTTCTTTACTTTTATTATTCCGCTGGCGTGTGTCAACTATTTTCCGTCCCTTTTTCTATTGGAAAAAGTCGCGTCTTCTGGAGTCCCGCCGCTCGGTGTGCAATTAGCACCTTACGCGGGGTTCCTTTTTCTCGGCGTTACGATGCTGTTTTGGCGATGGGGTGTGTTGCGCTATCAAAGCACAGGGCATTGAATAGTTGTCAGAGGGAGTGGTTATCAGTTATCAGTTATCGGTTATCGGTAAAGAGGTTCTAATACAACCTGATCGCTCTTTTAACCGAGAACCGATGACCGAAAGATTTTTCGCAGAAAAATCGTACCGACAACCCTTAAAAATATGATTGAAGTTAATAATCTCAGCAAAACCTTCAAAGTCTATCACCACCGCAAAGGTTTTTTCGGGAGTTTCATGAACCTTTTCTCTCGCAAACATCGCCTTGTTCAAGCGGTGGACAGCGTTTCATTCTCCGTAGCACGCGGTGAAATCATCGGGTATTTAGGACCGAACGGGGCTGGGAAGTCAACAACCATCAAAATGTTAACAGGTATTTTGGTACCTACATCCGGCAGTGTGACAGTCAATGGTTATATTCCACATCGTCAGCGGAAGGAGAACGCCAAACGTATCGGAGTCGTGTTTGGACAGCGTTCACATTTGTGGTTTGATCTACCGGTGCAAGAATCGTTTGAATTGCTGCAGCGTATCTATCGGATTCCAGAGGCACAATACCGCCACAATGTAGAGGTGTTCGACGCATTGCTGGGGCTTGGTGATTTTTTTCGGACCCCTGTTCGTCAGTTGAGCCTCGGTCAACGGATGCGTGCGGATATTGCCGCTGCGCTTCTGCACAATCCGGATGTGTTGTTCCTTGATGAACCGACGATCGGATTGGATGTTGTTGCCAAGGCGCGTATCCGTGAGTTCATTCAGCAAATTAACGCCGAACGACAGGTCACGGTCGTCTTAACAACACACGACTTAGACGATGTCGAAAAACTCTGCAAACGCGTCATTCTCATTGACAATGCGAGACTCTGCTTTGATGGCGAACTCGCCGCACTCAGACGGTTGCTTTCGACGGAACGGATTTTGAGCGTCGATTATGCCGAAACCTACTCAGACATCAGTATTCCTAACGCTCAGGTTATCTATCAAGAAGAGAGTCGCGTGCAGTATCGATTCTCGCCAGAGGCAATTAGCACGGCAGACCTTATCGGTGCAATACTCCAAAGATTCAAAATTGTGGACATATCGGTTCAAGAACCTGATATTGAGGAGTTAATCAAAACTGTCTATGAGGATAACCTCACACTTGCGCAGAAACTTGCCGAAGCGGATGTAATTGACTTGACAAACCGAAAACGCATAAGTTAAAATGTATGAATAGGTTTTAGCGAACTAAAGTATAAGAGATGCGTCTATAAAAAGTAGACGCGCTTACAGATAGAATCTAATTTCCATAATCAAAAGGAGCAATTTAAATGGTAAGAAATATGAGAGTCAGCTGCGTACTCGCCGCATTCCTGATAGCATTCTGTTATGCCACAGCGGTTGATGCGCAAGATTTCGTAACAGACGGACTCGTTGCCGTATATACGCTCAATGAGGCAGATGTGGATGGCAAGGTCGTCAAAGACCTTCTGGGTGAAAACGATGCGGAACTCGTCGGTAAGCTCAAATTTGTTGAAGGTGCAACAGATGGCACTGGAGACGCGATGGAATTTGAGGGGAAAGCCGACAACTACGTTAAAATCCCTGATATGGGTGATTTTGAATTTGTGTCTATTGAATGCTATGCCTTAGAGGGTCAGTTTGGTGGGATTCAAGGCATTGTTTCGACGTGGCTGTGGGCTGCTGGCAAAGTCCACTTCAAATTTGAAGGAAACCAGATTCAAGTTCATAAGAACGACGGTGTCAAGATTCGCTTAGCCGCTGAAACTGATACTTGGTATCACATTATTTACACCAGCAATACCAAAGACGACGAACTCAAACTTTATGTTGATGGTGAGTTAGTTGACGAAGGCGGTGCTGGTGGTACACCTGAAAACATGAAGGAACGCCGTATCGGCAGTGAACACGATGGCAGATACCTCATCGGTATGATAGATAACGTCCGTATCTACGACCGGATCCTTGAGGAAGATGAGGTGAAGCAGAATTTTGAATCGAAAAGCGATCAATTACCCGTGGAACCCGCTGGTAAACTCTCAACGACTTGGGGGTACCTCAAGGGATTGAGAAAGTAAAAAGAGGCATACGGAAACCGAAATCCCGCTCACAGGCTATTGATTGAGGTTTCCGTGCCCCAATTAGATGAAAAAATAACAGTGCAGCGGTCGTTTGATCGCGACCGCTTAGAGGAGATAAGTATGTTTTTGGCAACACGCTATCTGAATTACACACTCGTTGCAATTGCCATCATCGCGCTTAGTTTCGCGATGGTAACCACAAGCGATGCGAATCTTGATGAAGATACAATTGCG
>JAPPDN010000199.1 GCA_028824575.1 Candidatus Poribacteria bacterium
TTTCTGGTAATAATCGATTGCTGTCTCAGATTGTCCTATTTGGGCGTATCCGTTGCCCATCAATTGATAGGTGGGCGCGTCGAGCGGGTCCATCCGAATCACTCGTTCAAAAGTCGTGGTTGCCGTCTCAAAGTCTTTTGCTGCTAACGCTTTGAATCCCTTTGCCCGGAGGAGTTGATGTAGATTTCGCCGCGCGGCTTTATGATACGGTGCAATATGAAGTGCTTTTTCAAACGCTTGTATCGCCTTTTCTGCCTGTTTTTTTTCGTAGAAGAAGATACCGAGTGTATTGTAATCCGCTGGCGACGGTTTCTGGGTGATCCGTTTCTCAAGGAGCGCGATTGCATCATGGGTCTTTCCGGTTTCATGGTAGGCTTGAATCAGTTTCTCTATTGCGGGTTGAAACTTAGCATCTAACTCCTTGCAGGTTAGAAAACTCCCGATTGCGGCTGCTGTGTCGCCTTCATCAAAATAGACAGTTCCCAGCAGGTAATGATGGCGGAGACGTTTTCGCTTTTCCGCATAGGGTTTCGCTTCAATCTCGGATGTCAAAACCTTGATAGCGATGTCGTGTTGTGGTGTATTAAGGGGTGTATTGTAGAGTTTACGCAACGTGGTTATATCGCGTGCTGATGGATGTTGCACTGTTGCTGTCGGATAACTGATATCACCGGGGTGTGGGCTGTGTCCCCATAATCCGATTGCGTGTCCAAACTCGTGGAGGCAAACTGTCCGCATCTCTTTCTGTGATAGTTCACCGATAGTGCCGTCGCCTTCCAACATAAGTATAACCTCGACGGTAAACGGTGGTGAGGTGTCCGCTGGATCTTGCACAACCGTCTGTTTCGTATCTTTGAGGCGTATGAGTTCCGCACTGCCGAGTCTCATGTCCTGAAAGTCGGTGTGGAGACCGCTATGTCCCCAACTGACACGGATGTCTGTGTTCTGAGGTGTTTCCGTTTCTTCAAAGCGGATATCGCCATCGCTGGCGGTCTGCCACTCTTGCATGGCGTATCGGATTTCGGGTAGATACGGACTCTCTTTTAGGATAGGCGAGATATAGACCCGGATCGGCATCTGCGTAAAACGGGTGATTCTACCTTGAGAAAAGAGCGTGATGTGATCGAAATAGTCCGTATAAACAGGGACAGAGGGTTCTTGTGCTATCGCCGTTTGAGGGGTTCCAATGTTAAGTAGTATGAGTGTGAGACTGATTAGTGTGATGTTCAAGATATTTTTAGAATTAACTTCAGTGTTAACCAGTATTGGCAGCAATCTGTGCCAGAAGGTATATTGTATTCTTATTTTCATCAAGAGATTCCTTTTTATTTCGTGAACTAACTCCGACTCGCGAGTTTGTTTGAGAAAATACTGATTAACCCACCTAACATCACATACCCAAAAATGACCTCCAACGTAACGAGGAAACGCGCAGCCGCGTTGTCTGCTACTATGTCTCCGAAACCGAGTGTCGTAAAGGTGACGATACTAAAATAGAAACAGTTCCACAAGGTTAATGGTTTCCCGTCATACGCGCCTGTAGTTTGATGGAATTGGGGTGCGAAGTCTTGTAGCCATGTCGGCATCCATGACGGAATCGAAAACCTATACGCAATCGCGAACAGAAGAGCGAAAAGAATCGACCAGGATGTCCAGAGTGCTAAACTTCGTCCATAATCGGAACTCCAGCGCCATAAGCGCGCCAATACGGGGTTCGCTTGGTCGAAGGCACGGATGAATTGCTGGTCGGCGACGTATCGTTTAAAAAAAGGGTTCTCGACTTCATCTACATGTTGACTATCCAAATAGAATTCGGTCGCGCGATGCCGTTTTTTCCTAAGTTTCGCTCCGATTAACGGGAAAAGGGTGTTTGGGATATACTGAATATCGCGAAAGGCGGCGACACCAACAAACTGCGCAGCGGTAAAGTTAGCGGTACCAAGGAATGTGGCATTATTGAATGCTGTTGTTTCAGAGAACCATGTCCCTGTGCAGTCAAGTATGCCTTGGAATACGGCGCGCCGGAAATTAACTACGTTGTAGAAATAAGCCTCATGAAATACAGCATTTTTACGAAATTCAACCCTATGAAAATCGGCGACGTTGTTAAATCTCGCTCGCCAAAAACTGACGCTCTTGTGGAAGGTAGCATTGTGAAAATCGGCGCGTCTCTGAAAGGTAGCCTCACGGAATGCACAAGAACCACGTAAAATGGCTTCATCGAAATCAAGATCTGCCTCAAAAAGGGTGCGCCGAAAGTCCACATCTTTTTCAAAGATGACCGTCCGAAAATTGACGATATTTTTAAACGTACACCCGGTACAAGAGAGGCTCTTGTTGAGAAGGATCCTGTCATTTTCGTCGCGTTCCAATTCGACGGAAAAGATATCGACAATCCCTTCGATGATACAATTCGAGAATGTAACGGATGTCACATCGCTTTGAAGTGCCTCAAGGAAAACTTGCGCTTTAATTATCTCGTTGTGCTTTTCGTACATCTCTGCCTTTTACCTTGTTTTTTATACAGGACTTACGCAATGGACGTTCATCCCTACTGTGTTCCGCGCGGCTCCGGGCCCTCCGTGCGTGCGTTGGGGTTCGGATGGGCGCGAAGCCGAGGTTTCCATCCCGTCTGGACAGCGTCTTGATGCGTGAGTCCTATTATATACTGCGCCAATGTTCTGTTCTTGCTTGGTGCTGGTTTAAAATTCTGCCAAAAGGTCGGCAAGTGGGTTTTCGAGAACAGGTTCCGCTTCTGGCTGCACAATGGCATGACTTATACCGTCTTTAAGATGGTAAACCTCAACGTCGTCAGGATTTAACCAACATAACTTGGGCGTGAGTGCTTCTGTCTCTGCAGCAGCCTCCGGTTTTTTCTCCGACAGTTGTCCTGCGGTTAATAGATTTTTAAGCACCGCCAAAAGATATGGGCTATGTGTTGTTATAACAATCTGGCTATCGATATGATTCCGCATCAGGGCGATGATATGCATGAGATGTTTTTGTGCTATCGGGTGTAGGTGTGCTTCGGGTTCTTCAATCACTCGGAAGATGACTTCATTGTAAAGCACGTTCATGAACATATCTTGTAGAATCCGTATGATATTTTGCTGCCCTGTTGATGCCTTTTCTAAAAAAGCCGCATTCTCGCCGGTCGGATGCGAAAAGAGTCGCGATTCGGAAATCTCACCTATAGTTTCGTATTCGCTCCTTAAGATGCATGAGATCTTTTTAAGTAGGAATTCCATCATCGGTTTATCAATGCTCTCTGATTCCGCTTCGGCTTTTTCATCGAAAATATTGTGGAAATTCTGTGTGCTGAAAGTGTCAAGGAATTCCTCGTTCTTTTCCAGAAAGCGTGCAATGAGATGTAGGTTCACACGCGGGCGAGTGGCAGCACGCGTTTGGAGATCACTTTTTATGCCGCCATAGAAAATCCGTTTAAGAGCATCGGGATAGTTGACCGCGATATTCCGATCCGCAGGGCTGCAAAGACTGTCACGGTATGTACCGGCTAACTTTTCCGTGATGTCGCCTATGCCGATTGCCATTTTTAAAATAAAAAAGAACCGCTCGCTCGTTTTAGATTCTGGCTCATTATCAGTTGAAGACGTATCTGCTTTTGTGGGTAGATCTGCCTCCTTTATTTTTCTGCTGAGTTGTTTTTTATCAAACTGCCTCAATTTTTCTTGTAAGGCGTAACAGAGCGTTTCAACTTCGTCCATAACGGTGGGCAGCTGGATCTCAAGCGTTTTTTCGGCGTCTAATGTCAACGTGATTGTGCTATCCGTTGTCCAGTGATAGGTAATTTCAAACGGTTTTATGGCATCGTCATTATCTGTGATCAGTGTTAGATCGCTTGCATCGCCGAAAAACTCTCGGAATTTATACAAGATTTGTGCGCGAAATACCGTTGACAGGTCGGGTGCAACGGGTTTCATATGTTCCGGCGGGTAAGCGTTGATTTGTTTAATGTATTGCCGAAAATCGCGGATTAATTCGTGAAAAAAGTAGAGCAGCTTCGCGAGAACGCTTTTACCGCTGGCTGTCGCGCCAATGAAAACGACTAAGGTTTTATCCATGTCGATTTCTGCTTCTCGGATATTTATAAAGTTTTTGACAAATAGTTTAGGCATGGAGTTTCCATAACATAAGGGGGTTTAATAACAAAAACGCAGCCTATAACGAAGCGGAAGGGTTTTTGCTTGGGTGTTTCTTCTATATCTACGGACTCTCGCTGCGAGGCAAACTTGAAGTAACAACCTACCTGACCGAACCGCAAGGAAATTTAAAAAAACGTTTAACCGGGGATCTGTGTCCATCCTGTGCTTGCTCGGATTGTGTCGATAGCGATTTGGTAACGCCAACCGTCTTGAAATGTTAAATACGGGTCGTGTGGGCGGTCCTCAATATCCGCGAGGAAATCTCGGACAAGCGCGACCCATTTGTTTTGGATGTCGTCCCCGATGCGCGGTAGATCCTCTGTTAAAGTTTGTGGAACAGACATCTCCTCAGTCGTTTCACCAACGTGTTTTGTAAGAGGCGAGAGGATATGCCCGCCCCTTCCGACAAGCGTGCCGTGCGTCCCGTAGAAATACCAACCACCAGTTGGCGCGTGCGTCGGTACACCTGGATGCGTACGCATCGTTACGAGGATATTGTTTTCGGTATTTGCCGTTTCGGAAGATCTCAATTTGAAGAACGCCGAATAATCCCATTCTGCATCACATACCCGCCATTCGAGTTTCGATGCCTCTTCGGTTGTAATCTCTTTACGCCGCCACACCCGAAAGTCGCGGATCTCCGGCACAACGGGTGCTTCTCTAATAGCCGTTTTGGCTTCGCCGACAGCCGAGACAACTTTCATACCAGTCATCCGTTCCAGCATACCGAGTCGGTGTGTGAGTCCATTGTTCAATGCCCCGCCGCCGTGTGCCAACGAACTCATCCAATTCCACGGTTTCACTGTTTTTGAAGAGGTATTGTGTGGAATCCGACGGCTGTATCCGATATCGACGGCTGTCAACTCACCGATGATGTGCTCCTGCGTCAACAGTTCTCGCACGTAAGCGACGCTTGGGTCGTATAGATGCGTTGCGGCGAATCCATGTTTCAACCCTGTGTCTTTGATAAGATTGTAGATGTGTTCGGCTTCCACTGCGGTAAGTGCTAACGGTTTCTCGCTGATGATATGGCATCCAAGTTCCACCGCCAATTCGATGACCTCGGTCCGTAGAATCGCAGGCGTTGTCAACGCCACGATATCCGGTTTATGTTTCAGCAGACTTTCTCGCCAATCTGTTGATGCCTCAGGTACGCCTAAGCCAGAGGCAACTTTCTGGACGATATCTGGTTTTCTGGCACAGATGGCCAACACTTCAACACCGTAATGTTGAAATGCTTTTGTGTGCCCTTCTGCCGACCACCCTGCGCCGACAACAATCGCTTTTAATTTTTTCGACATTCCTGATTTTTGTATCTCCGCGCTCCCACAAACTATCTGAGCCAATTCGGAAAGCATTCCTACCGAGCAAACCTCAGCTTAACTCCGACTGGCAAGTTTATTGGCGAAGATGCTAATCAAACCTCCTAACATTACATAGCCGAAGATGACCTCAAGCGTAACGAGGATACGTGCTGAGGTATTGTCCGCAACGACATCCCCGAACCCCAGAGTCGTAAAGGTCACAATGCTGAAGTAGAAGGATTTCCAAAACGTCAACGGTTCATGCACGTTCTCGCCGGTCACTTGATGGAACTGCGGCATCGCTCCTTGTAGTCCTTCGGGCAGCCAAGAAGGCCCCGACATATATAGTAGTGAGAATGAAAGGGCTATGAGCAGGGACCAGAGTGCCCAAAGTGCTAAACTGCGCCCATAATCCGAGCTCCACCTCCAAACCAATGCCCAAAATGGGTGTTTTTCTTTGAAAGCACGTATGAACTGTTGATCCGCCACGTAACGCTTGAAAAATGGATTCAAAACTCCATTAATATCTTCGCTATCGAGGTAGAATTCCGTTGGCTCCTCAGACCGCCGCTTTCGTTTATTGTTAAGCCATTGCCATATCGTGTTTGGCGTATAATTTACATTCCGGTAGAATGCTGCAACAGCGAACCGAGCGGAGGTGAAGTCAGTCCTTCCGAGAAATGTTGAATGATTAAAGGCTGTGGTTTCGGAGCAGTGTGTTTGTACAAAGTCCAGTTCTTCCCTGAAAAATGCCCGACTAAAATGCGCAGCCTCTTGGAACGCAGCATTTCTGAAAACAGTATTTTCCAAGCATTCCACCTCGTTGAAATCAGCGACCCGCTGAAAACATGTCTGTCGAAAGTTCACCTTTCCGCGAAAAACTGCTTCTCTAAAGAAAACTGGCCCTTCAAATATTGAATCCCCGAAGTCACAGGTACTATGAAAAATGGCACCCCGGAAGTGAACGGCCTCTTGGAAAACAGAATTGCCGAAAAAGACCTCCTTTTGGAATTCAGTTTTCTCAAATTTGAGGACGTTTTTAAACGTGCACCCAATGCAGACAATTTCCTTATTAAAGCCGGAGTGTTCACTGGATTCTGCCGCGGATTCAGTTGAAAAAATAACTGCTCCTTCAACGATGCAACTCGTCAAAAATACGCTTTCGTAATCCGCGCGTAAAATTGAGAGGAATGTGCTTGCATCGAGGGTTTGTTCAGTACCATGGTAAGTTTGCATGCGTATAATCCCTACATTCTTGCGGAACAGCAAACGTGAAAATTTGAGGTATAGATAGAGCAGAAGCTTGGTGCCCCTTATAGAATTAGCGAGTTTATGATGCCCCTACTATCATACTAAAATCTCGCTGACAACTCTTGCTTTCTCTTCAACCCCTGTTAAGCGGTGATCAAGCCCTTGGAATTTGAAGGTCAACCGTTCGTGGTCAATACCGAGTTGATTGAGGATCGTAGCGTTTAGGTCTCGGACAGAGACAGGGTCCTTGATGAGATTGTAGCTGAAATCATCGGTTTCGCCGTGGACGATCCCGCTTTTTATGCCACCGCCAGCCATCCACATCGTGAAACACTTCGGGTGATGATCGCGTCCGTAGTTATCCTTCTTGAGCGCGCCTTGGCAGTAAACAGTGCGTCCAAATTCACCACCCCAAATAACGAGCGTATCGTCCAACATACCGCGTTGTTTTAGGTCTTGGACGAGTGCTGTTGAAGGTTGATCAATGTCGCGTGCTTGATTGCGGATGTCGTTTGGCAGGTTTCCGTGCTGGTCCCACCCGCGATGGAAAATTTGGACGAGTCGGACATCACGTTCCATCATCCGCCGTGCGAGGATACAGCAGTTGGCAAATGTACCGGGTGTGTTGACATCAGGCCCATACATTTCAAGAATATTGGCGGGTTCCTGCTTCAGGTCTGTCAGTTCGGGGACAGATGACTGCATGCGGTACGCCATCTCATATTGCGAGATACGGGCATGCGTTTCTGGATCCCCGACTTCTTGGTAGAGTTCCTCGTTGAGTTTGACCAACGAATCCAGCATCCGTTTCCGTGCGTTTTCACTCATACCTTTCGGATTTGAGAGGAATAGCACCGGGTCGCCTTGGCTACGGAGTAGCACACCTTGATGTTCGGACGGAAGGAATCCAGCCCCCCAGAGTCGGTTATAGAGTGCTTGTGCGGACTTCCTACCCGTCCACGTAGCATTCATCACAATAAAGGACGGGAGGTTATTGTTTTCAGTACCTAACCCATAACTGAGCCATGCGCCGAGGCTCGGTTTGCCGGGAGTCTCATTGCCGGTACAAACATAAGTGATAGCCGGGTCATGATTAATCGCTTCGGTGTGTAAGGATTTAATAATCGCGATGTCTTTGACCATGGAAGCGGTATGCGGTAGTAACTCGCTGAGCCAGGCACCATCACTGCCATTGTCGTGTTG
>JAPPDN010001031.1 GCA_028824575.1 Candidatus Poribacteria bacterium
AATGAAATTATGCCTTAAATGGCATAATTTGTCTTTGCTTTACATTTGGAGAGCAGAACAGGAGGCCATAGATAAAAAATGACAACCGCTGAAATTAAAGCGATGGCGACAGAGTATATTATTAATACTTACGGCGACAGAAGTCTCGCATTCGTTAAAGGCGAGGGACCTTACCTCTGGGATGCCGATGGCAAAAAATACCTCGACTTTCTTGGTGGACTTGCTGTTAACGGCTTAGGACATTGCCACCCGAAAGTCGTCGAAGCCATCCGTGAGCAGGCTGGCAACCTGCTGCACACATCCAATCTCTATTATATTCAACCGCAAGCAGAACTCGCGAAACTCCTCATCGACAACTCCGACATGAATCAGTGTTTCTTCTGTAATAGCGGTGCTGAAGCGAACGAAGCAGCGATTAAGCTGGCGCGGAAATACACCAAAGACAACGGCAGAACGGATGCCTACGAAATCATCACAATGGACAACTCATTCCATGGACGGACAATGGCAACCATCACTGCCACTGCGCAGACAAAATACCACGTCGGGTTTGAACCGATGCTTGAAGGTTTCAAATACGTGCCGTTCGACGATCTGGAAGCAACAGAAGCCGCCATCAGCGAAAAGACTTGTGCTATCTTAGTTGAACCGATTCAGTCTGAGGGCGGCGTTAATATGCCAAGCGATGGCTACCTCCAAGGATTACGAGAACTCTGTGATAAACATAATCTGCTACTGATCTTTGACGAAGTACAGACAGCAATGGGGAGATTGGGGACCTTCTTCGGATACCAGAGTTATGGTGTCGTGCCAGATGTGATTACCATGGCAAAGGCACTCGGTAGCGGTGTACCTATTGGTGCGATGTTAGCGAAACGACATGTAGCGGAGAGCTTTGTTCCCGGTACTCACGCAGCGACATTCGGTGGTAATCCGTTAGTCACTGCAGCGGCAGCCGCAACCGTCAGAACGATTCTGGAAGAGAATCTCGCCGTGAACGCCGTTAAAATGGGGAATTATCTCGCTGGCGGACTCATGGAACTCAAGGGCAAGTATCCGATTAAAGAGGTGCGTGGAAAAGGCTTACTCCGCGGTTTAGTCACGGAAGTCGATGCCAAACCACTCGCCGCGAAATGTATTGAGAACGGGCTTGTCACGATATGCACCAACGATTATGTCCTCCGATTCTTACCGCCACTCAATATTAACGCCGGCCACGTTGAGGAAGCCGTTAATATCGTCGAAAAATCGATGTCAGAAGTTTTGTCGTAAGTCGCCGTTCACTTGCAAAAAAGCGTCAGAGGTATTCAATTGTCGAATTGTCTGAATCGTGGATTACACAGATTACGCGGATTTTGAGATATGCGTCATCCGAAAGTAATTTGATAATTGGAGAGTTTTCCAGAGAATTGAATGCCTCTGGAAAGAGCATGAAAATTGCTGGACATGAGACCGCAATTGTGATAAACTTCTATTAGTTTGTCCGCTTTCAAATGAGGCTTAAACCCGGTTGGTAGTAAGGCGATAAATCGCTTTTCCTATGGCGCAATAAATTGCACCACTACGAACCGCCTATCAGTTTAGATGTGACAAACTAATAGAGTAAATGGACTAAAGTTTGGGCAATTCGTGTTACGTGCAAGTTGAATTTCCAAGAGTCTATGTCCTTTTTTGTGAGTTTCGCACACTCATAGAACTCCGATAAAATACTGCATTCCAGCGGAGTGCCATGTCTATAGAAAAGGTATTCCCAGTTCGCGCCCTCCAGCGGAGTGCTATGTGTTACCAAGTTACGTTATATCGCCCTGAGCATAGAATAAAGATTTTGCTTATGAGCCAACTTTTCCTAAATTGTTTCCATCTCTTACAAGAAGATTCTATTATGAGGCTCAACCTAACTAATCGTGCCCTCAATGCCTTGACCGGCTCAGGTATTCAGACGGTTGGTGATGTTGTGAGGCTTGTTGAATCGGGCAAAATCCGGGCTATTCAGGGGCTTGGGAAAAAAAGTATTTTAGAAATAAAAAACAGCCTGGCTCATGTGGAAATTAACGATGCACCAAAAGTTAAGGCAAACGCAGATGCAGGTATAGAGATTGAGCAACTAAACTTAACCAATCCTGAAAAAGTTCCAGAGCATGTCATCAAATGGCAATCACAATTAATAGCCAAGCAATTGTTAATTGCAGATCGCTCTGTGAGAGAAGAGATTGAGCAACTAAACTTAACCAATCCTGAAAAAGTTCCAGAGCATGTCATCAAATGGCAATCACAATTAATAGTCAAGCAACTGTCAGCAGAATTGCTGCACGAAGACGCAAGGATTGCCGATAGATCTGTGAAAGATTGGCTTGTAAAAAGTGAAACAATTGAAACCAATAAGGCATACAAAATATTAGCGACCATTTTAGGGTCATCACTTAACATCTGTGAGGAAATAGAATTTCTCTTTAACAATATCTCTGAGCAGCATTGTTTGACTATTCTGTTATCTAGGTATGGTTTTGATCGGAAAACCTTGTCGCAAATTGGACAAGAAATAGGTGTTTCGCGAGAAAGAGTCAGACAAATGGACAATGAACTTAAAAACCAGATGAATGACAACCTTCGCACCATATTTGAAACTAAATCTGTCAGTGACCTCACAGGCAGACCTACTTTGCTCAGAATGCAGTCAGCTCTCCTTATTGCTAGAGACACGGATCTTAATATTACCTATGAACAATGGACAAAATGCATTCATTTATCAGGGCTCGTTGGTAATTGGAGATCACAAAATCTTATCGGTAAAGATGCCGTTGAGGTTATGATTGCAATCTGCAATATGCTAGGCGATTGTAATGTTCTTTGGATACAAATGTCCGAAAACCTGCAATATGCTGTACAACTTGCTGCTGCTGGTAGTCCAAATGTCAAAGCTAGGATTTTACATGCTCGTGATACTTTGCCTGATAAAATTAAAAGACTTATCAATCGACACACCAAGCATTCCGGGGGCGTATATGCTGTATGGTTATCCCAAGAAATAGGAAGGGAGCTAGAAGAAATAAAAGACATATTGCAGGGACTAGGGTACAGAATACTCTCTAAAGATTGGTTTATCCCAAAAGTGCTAAAAGATCCGCGCAAAATCTCGAAACACGACGTTTTCCACCAGGGAATCCGTAAGATATTTCGCTATTGTGGGCGAGTGTCTATCGATGATGTATGTTCCGGACTTCGACATGTGTTGTCAAGAACACAATTTCCTGTTCCCCCTCCTGACGTGATGGATGAAATAGTCAGGATTCACGATTACAAGTGTGAAAAGGGATTATATTACTGGGACGGCACATCCGACGAAAATCTAAACGCAGGCGAAACCATCATAATGGATTGTTTAGAGCAAATCGGCCCCGTGATACATCATTCAGAACTAGTTCACGCTTTCATAGAAAGCGATTTGTCTTTTCCCACCTTACATAAAACTTTAAATTATTCTCCCTTGTTTGATAGGATAGAAACCGGTCTATACAAAATTCGGGGAAGGTCAATAAGTTATGAAGACATAGAACGTGCTAAAGCGAGCGGAGAACGGCAATCACTTGATCCGGAAGTTGATTACGATATAGACGGAAATGTCATAGTAAGTTTCACTATTAGTGCTATGGCCATAGGACAAGGGACTATTTTTTCTGAACAGTTTCCAAACCTAAGTGGCAATTGGAGTTGCTATGTCTCGGGTGAAGAAGCGGGCAAACTGAATGTGACTGAGAATGAATTTCGACATCTGAAAAAGCCTTTTGAATTGCTAAATTGTCAGTCAGGGAATCGCCTGAAATTTATATTCAATACATGGGAAAGAACTGTTGAAATAGAAAAGGTAAGAACAGATCAAAAATAATGAATTCTCAAAACCACAACTCATTACAATAGCTGTAGCACTCTTAAACGGAGACACAACGTATGTTGATCGTGAGGAAGTTGCTATCACGGTAAATGATATTGCCCCCGGGCGTTTTAATTGGCGAAAATACCCTGAACGAATTGATTTGGATGCTGTTAGTGTCGCCCTGCGGAGTGCAAAAAAAACTCAAAATGGCGAATTAGTTGTTGGAAACAATGCCAAAGGATGGATGTTAAGTCCTACAGGCTTGAAGTGGATAAAAACCATAGACCTTGATGCTATTCATGAGAAAATTTCAATTAAAGTCAGATCAACTTCTATCCTTGCAAATCAAGAAGTAGAACGTAAACGTTTGCGCAGCACAAGGGCTTACGAACTATTCATTAGTGGCAAGTTTAAAGCAATAGCGTTGCAAGATTTTTACGAGTTTGCCCGAGTGAATGAATATTTCCAGACTAAAGCTAGACAGAGACGGTATGCTATCATAGCGAACACAGTAATTGATGATAATATCCTATCAAGATTATGGGATCTACTTCAAACAAAATTTCCAAAGGAAATACAGTAATGTCAACACAACAATCTATTGAAGTAACTTCACATGTGGCTAGGGATTTTCTCCAGAACGCTGCATACTTTAATACTATGCCCAAGGTGGTTTGGGAGTATGTTGCTAACTCTTTGGATGCTGCTAAAGATGGTATTGTAGTAGTCATCGCGATCGAGATAACAAGTCACGATGTTAGAATATCTGACAATAGTTGTGGGATGTCCAGAGAAGAGTTAGGCAAGTTCTTCCAAATGCACGGAGAGAATATCCTCAGAAAACAAGGGAAGAAAGTCCGAGGACGGTTTGGTACAGGCAAATGTGCTGCCTTTGGCCTGGCAGATTCTTTCCGAATTGACACAATCCAGGCAGGCTCAAGGAATGTCGTTGAATTACACAGAGAAGACATTGAACGTGCACAGAATGGTGAACCATTTTCTGTTCGAGATATCGAAGTGAATCAGTCAACCCATGAAGATGATGGAACAATCGTAATCATACGGGAATTAAATATAAAACGACCAAACATTAACAAAGTCATTTCATACCTTGAACGGCATCTAAGCCGTTATCGTACCCGTGCCCGTGTCGCTGTAAACGGACATGTGTGTAAATTTGAAGAACCTCCATTTATAAAGCAGTTTAAGCGTTTTCCGCCAATAGAAATTGCCAAACTCATTGGCAATGTATCGTTGAATGTGAAGGTGTCCCCTGTGCCATTAGATGATGATACCCGAGGGATTGATATTCTATCATACGGCATTTGGCATGAAACAACTCTCGCGGGAATTGAAAGGAAAGAGAATGCGAATCATATTTTTGGACAGATAGATGTACCTATCCTAGAGGATGGTGAATGGTCAATTCCGGCCTTTGATAACACAAGAAATAATACACTAAACCGGCAAAATCCTATTGTTGTGGTCCTGCTAGGTTGGCTTTCAAAGGAACTTGAAAAAATAAGATCGGATTTCGTGAGACAAGCTCGCGAAGAACGCCGATCAGAAATACAAGCAAAGTTAGTGAAAGAAGCTGAAAAGATATCAGACATTCTCAACCAAGACTTTGCACAACAGGAAATAGAACTTGAATTAGCTCAAAGAGTTTCAAAACGCTTTGGAAATAGAAGTGTGAACGAAATTCTTAATGGCGAAGGTGAACTTTTGCTAGATAGTAATGATGTGCAAACACCTAGGGAATCGGATGAACATACTGCTCTAGGAAACGTTTCAAGTTCAGGATCAACTGCACGACGTAGGAATAAACAGGTGGGAAAAAAGAGGACTGTTAAAGGCGGTGGAAACCGCCAGAAAGCCGTTTTTTCCATTGAATTCGAGCACTTCACTGCTGGACAAAATCGATCAAGGTACGATGGAAACACAAAAACAATTTTTATAAACTTAGATCATCCGCAGATCGCTAATGCATTTGAAACCGGTGGCAATACCACAAGCTCGCGGCAATTTCGAGAGATTTGCTATGAAGTTGCAGCGGTCGAATATGCTATTGCTTTACCGTATGAAAAACTTGAGAAGGATGAGTTATATCACGCAGAAGACGCACTATTTGATGTGAGAGATACCATTGATCGAGTGACTAAAAGTTTTGTACAGGTTCTTGTAAATTAGCCATTTATATTTCATATTTATCTATGTTTACCAAACTAATGAGAACTGCAAGCGGCACCTCTAAAAGGATCCTTTTTGTCTTCCTGTTCACAGTTGTTATCGGATGTGTAAGTAGCCCTACCAACGTTCAGTTGTCACCCGCCACCCGTGCGGAAGTAGAGGGTATCCTCAATACACTGCAAGCGAGATACGATTTAACTGGCTCTTTAAAAATTATCCAGATGGCAGTAACCATTGAGGAAGGCGATCAGCGTGAGGAAGTCCGAGAATCGTTGTGGTATAAAAAATCAGAAAGCGGTGGGGAGCTGCTTCTGATCCAAGCATTAGGCCCCATCAACGAACCACGTGCAGTCGTAATCGCTAATCGAGACGAGAATCAATTCGTACTCGCGCTTCTGAACGAAGAAAGAACCTACCACGGGCCACTATCCGACGGGGCTTTAAAAGAGATTTTTGGTGTAGACCTGCGCGTCTCAGATGTCTTGAGTGCCATCTTCGCCAATCCGTTTCTTGACAGACGCACGGATAATTTCACATCGGTTGAAAACTCCGGCGCAAAATTTACCATCACGCGCCCGGGGATCAAAGACGGACATGTAGAAACCGTTACCCTCTTTGTCCGTGAAGGTGAACCGCGAGTGACAGATTGGCATATCCACGATAAAAACGGAGTGCTTCAGCAACGCGCCACTTTTTCTGACTATCGAAAAGTAGGCGGTATCTTACGTCCACATAAGGTCGAAATCAAACGTCCGATCGAACAAACGCGGGTTGCTGTGAATATTGCCAAAGTCGAACTGAATGTCGAGATTAAGGATAGTAAGTTTGACGCGGCACGGTTCCTATCAGAGGATTTTGAAATCATCCCGTTATCAGAATTAGCGGATTGACAGACAAAAATCGTGCGAAATTTACGCGTTCGCGCCCATGCGAAAATCAACCTCTATCTAAATGTCGTCGGAAAGCGCAAGGACGGCTATCACAACCTCGAAACGATCTTTCATTCTATCGGTTTGCACGACGATGTTATCATCCGCAAGCAGAACACAAAGCATATAACCGTCCATTGCGAACATCCAGCGGTTCCGTCCGATGCTCGCAATCTGGCACACCGTGCGGCACAATGCCTCAGCGATGCCGTAGGTGGCATCGGCGGCGTCGCAATTGAGATTTTCAAACGGATTCCGGTCGCCGCTGGACTTGCAGGCGGGAGTGCAAACGCTGCCGCCGTCCTTCACGGCGTGAACGAACTCTTTGGACTCGGTTTCACACAGGAACCCCTAATGCGCTTCGGGGCGCAGTTAGGCGCAGATGTCCCGTTCTGTCTGCACGGCGGTGCCGCATTAGGACTTGGTATCGGCGACCAGTTAACGCGTCTTCCCGCACTCTCTGACCTACCGCTCCTCCTTTTAAACCCAGGCGTTGAAATCTCGACAGCGGCTATTTTTAAAAAGTTAAACTTTCCCTTGACAAAGCCTGAAAAAGACGGTATAATTATAAGGACTTACATAGACAAGGGTGACATCCTCAGCATCGGGAAAAACCTTTATAATCTTCTTGAAATACCCGTTTTTTCCGAACATCCCGAAATCGCTGTGCTAAAAACCGCGCTATCTACGCAGCCCGGTTGTTGTGGCGCGCTGATGTCAGGGAGCGGTGCCACGCTGTTCGCTATAATGCATGACAGTCAAGCCGCACGCCAGAGTGAATCACACTTCAGAAACAGAAACAAGGTTAACTTTTGCGAGACGACGGTAACCAGTCCTGTCGGTGTATACATTGATGGTTAATTAAAGGGCGGTGGCCAAGCGGTAAGGCACAGGTCTTTGGAACCTGCATGCGTA
>JAPPDN010000055.1 GCA_028824575.1 Candidatus Poribacteria bacterium
ATTGAATCGGTGCCGTGTGGCATGAAGAGGGCATAATTTGTTCCAGTATACTGTGCGTACTGTTCTCCGAAACGCTCAATCATTGTACCGCCGGAGCCTTCATTCCCGCTCAAATACACTTCCTTGAGCAGCGGTTCGATTTTTGATTCCCACTCATCGGTTGTCGTGAGGGGCCATGAGGACCACGGTTCGCTTTCTATGTTGCGGACAGGCGTGCCGCCTGAAATTGCCAGTTGGTTGGACATACGAATCTCCGATCTTTTCAGTTAATTAATTGGGTTTCTGTAAGCTATTCCTAACTTTCTGCACCCGATTCAGTTTTTTGTACGTAAATTCTCCCTGAAATATCGGGTAACGCGCTTTCACTTGTCACAGTTCAGTCTTTCACATCTCGGATGCCTTACTTTGCTTCAGTGGTGAGTCTATAACTGCGTTGATACCTCTGGATCAGGGTGTCGATATACCGTGTTTTTGCGGTTTCCGAGTCATCTCTGGTGTGAGATTCTTTCAATTTGATAATCTCACTCAACTCGTTTGGTAGTTTCATCGTTTCCCAGTGATCACTGGTGCGAAATTCTTTCGCAATTAGAATCGCGCGAATATTGAGGTATCGATCGTAAGCCTCGAAATTATCTATCGTAACACCTTTATTGAGGAGCATCTGGAGCCATTCTTCACGTGGATATCTGGCATCTATATCTACCAAAGTAAAGTCAATCTGGTGTTTTTGGCCATAAGATATATCTATAGCCATTGTCCACTTTGCATTTGATGCCTTAGAGCTGTATCTGTCATCAAACGCTTCCATGAGAGATTCAATAGTTTGGGGTCCAGTGTATTTATCTATTAGTCCTTTCTGTATCTGTGGATCTGATGTCCCATGACACCCAATAAAAGCGATTCCAAAAACGAGCAACAGTAAAGTAGTTAGCGTAATATATTTCACGTTTTTTCTCCGTTCCTTGAAGGGCATGAAAACAAAGTTTTGTTTTTTGTATTTAAAGGAAATTCTTCCGTGAGGGAGCTCGCATTCAACTACTCTGTTAAGTGTACTATGCTATCCAGAAAACTGTCAAGGGAAAAGCAGTGTTGAGATAAAAGACAGGGACCGATTAAGCACTAAAAGAGCAGAGTCGTGATACCGAAGACGATGCCAGTTAAAGCTGCGCCTAAGAGCGCATCAATCGCATAGTGGAATCTACAGTAAACCGTGCCAAGTGTCAAACCGACACACAGCGGTAGTAGAATCAGGAATGCTGTACTATCATAACGGAATGCACAGAGCAGCACAACCACTGATAACGAAACGTGAGAACTCGGAAACGCCGTGCCTTTCGACGAACCTCTTGAGACGATCGAATGTGTGAGTTTGAAGAAAAAACCTTTCGACAATGGACCTTGAATCTTTTCAAAAAGGTAGCGGGGACCGGTGACAGGTAGAAACGGATAACAGAGGAGACTGAGATTAAATGTTAATGTCTCCGCGAAAACTGTCTCTTGAAACGGTCCTATTCTCCCGCTGAAATAGAGCCACGCCGCTAAAAACACGGCGATGATATAGTAACTAAAGTAGCAGAGATGTAAAATTTCCGATAGAATTATAGACGGAAAACGGTCACTAAGTTCAAGACTTGGCATCCCTTTGAAAACCTGTTTTTCCCAGCGGATTACCGTTTCATCGAAATAGCGTTGAAATACCATCTGCGTCAATTTTCCCATCTCGAAATAGAAAAACGCGATAGTGGATAACGGATACCAATCCCGCAGGAATCGCAAAGGAAATAGCGTAGATGCGTCAGTGAGTGTCAGTAATACAATGCCTGTGATACAGAGCACGCGTGCGAACAGATAGAGATACCAGCGCGCGACGTTTTTGTGGAAAATTAGGATGAGTACACCGGTGAGTACTAAATACCCAATAGCGATCCAATCATAAGGGAGAAGATTCATAGTTCAGTTTTCGGTACAGTATTTGTTTATTCCGACAGAATTTATCCTATTGTGGAAAAAATAACAAGAAAAAAATTGACGCGTTTGACAATCTCGGAATAAGTGATTATAATTAAAGTGAACTAAATTTTATTGACTAAAAGAGGAATCAAAAATTGAGAAATTTTTTGTTGATTTTACTGATGATAGGACTCACAACAGTTAGTATCACTGGCTGTGATAGACCGATGACGGAATCGATGATGGATGCCGTCACACCGACTGAGATGCCGACCATGGATGATCCGGAGGCGTTTGCAGTTGCTCTTGTGCAAGGAGCGGTCGATCTCTACACAACAAAAGGTAGCGAAGCGATAGCCTATTACAATGACCCAATGCGTATCAACGGGCAGTGGTATGTGTTCATTGCTGATGAAAATAATATCTATGTCGCGCATCCGACGAAACCCGAATTCGTTGGTAGAGATATAACCAAGATTTTTGGGGTTGACGGGGCACTAACAGGCTTAGAGATTGCTATGGCGACAGAAGAGGGACGTTGGACTGCGTACTTGTGGCCCAATCCTGAAACTAACAAATTAGAACTGAAACGCACATGGTCGATTCGTCACGATGGCTACCTTTTCGCTTCCGGGTACTATGAACCGTGGAGTCCTGATCCCGCGACGGTTCTTATAGACTCAAAAGATGATCCAGAGGCATTTGCGCACGCCTTTGTCTTGGCAGCGGTCGCACGTTATGAATCTGAGGGGCTCGATGCTACGGCAGCCTACTACAACGCCCCGGCAAGTATTGACGGAGAGTGGTATGTGTTCATCACGGATGCAAATGATACCTTCGTTTCGCATGCACCGATGCAGGAATTGGTAGGAACGGATCTGAAGGATGTCATGGGACTTGATGGATCGGCTTTAGGGGCAGAGATCGCCAAGGCAACGGGGACAGGACACTGGATTGAGTACTTATGGCCCAATCCCGAAAGTGGCATGAATGAAATGAAGCGCACGTGGGCAATCCGCCACGATGGCTACCTCTTCGCTTCAGGATATTATAAACCTATGGCGGAAGATTCCGTGTCTCTAACGGAAGATGCTATGTCAGTCGTGGAAGATTCCATGCCAGCAGGAAATTAGCCGATCTCTGGCGGAGATTGAAGCCGCGCTATACGTTACGATAAAAAGGCGAGGTCCGCGGACCTCGCCTTTTCTTGCAAATTCAACGGACGCTAACGGTCGCGTAGCGAAGGCTTAGACCGTTCTAATCGCTCAATTAACGCTCGTGATTGCTTGAGTGCCTCTTCTGCGTCAACCTTGCCAAAATAAACCGCATTCTTTTTCTTCTCGTGGAGTTTCTCAAACATCTGCTTCAAGTAGGCGGCTTTATAAGTTTCCCAATCATCAGTCGGTGAAATACCGAAAAGGCTGGAAGACCAAACCTCTGGATGTTTCTCAAGTTCTACCAATTCATCCCGTTTTGATAGATATGTCCAGTACTCTTCAAAGTTGTCAATGGTAATGCCTTTATCAAGGAGCATCTGGAGCCATTCATCCCGCGGGTATTTTGCATCTACTTCGCTCATCGGAAGCGGGACACTATACTTAAAATTGATACCGTTGTCGAGTGTATAACTGACACTTCCAGAAGTGATGGCATACCTTTCGTTGTACTTTTCGTCGTAAGCGTCTTGCAGTGTTTTGACAGTTTGCGGCACTACAATAATGCGCTTCTTAAACTCAACCGAGGGTATCTCTTTAGGAAAGTCGTGTAGAGATCGAAACAATTTCTCGGGGACATCATCTTTTCCTAAATGACGGTGGTGCTCTTTTACGATTTCGTCAATATTGAAAACCCGCGCCAGCTGTCCTTCTCTCAATCGCTTTTCAATCTGACCGAGTTCTCGCTCAATATAGGCGGCTTTGTAGGTTTCCCAATCCTCCGTTGCTGGGATCTCGAAAAGGCCGGATGTCCATACCTGAGGCTGTCTTTCAAGATGCACTAATGTATCTCGAAGAAACAGATATTCCCAATACGCCTTTGCGTTTTTGATTGTGATACCTTTGTCGAGTAGCATCTGGAGCCATGCGTCGCGCGGGTATTTCGCATCGACTTCGGCGAGAGGAGGGACACTCTCATCATAAGCGAAGATTTCAGCATCACCTACCGTGTAGGACACGCGGACGGTGGTATCCTTGTGTTTCTGGTTGTACCCTTCGTCATAAGCGTTACGCAACTGTTTAACGGTTTGTAAGATGGCGTAGTCTTGGGTCTGTGGTGGCGACGCTATCTCGTTTTTCAGTTCTGCGGCGAGTGCTGCGAATTTTTCTCGAATCGTGGCATGCATTTCAGCACGCCGCGCTGCATCCATTTCGCCAGCAGACTTTAGCACAGTGTCGGTCTGCGCGTTTACCCAAGCTTCCCAAGGGTCTTCAGTGGTTTGTGCTTCAGGGCGGGCCACGAAAAATGCGACGGTTCCTAATGCGAGCAGCAGCGTCAGTATATGGACAATATGTTTGGTTTTCATTGTGTGTCTCCTTCGGTGAAGTTGTGGTTAGTTTGTGCTAACTTTTAGATCGTACGGATTGACACACCGAATGTGAAAAAAAGTTCCGCAAGTCTTTTGGATTAGTTACTGTCCATTAAATTACGGATCGCATGCACTGCTTTCTCCGTATCTTGGAGCGGTGTGTTCGGCACACGCGAGGTGAGTCCGTCGGCGATATACTGCTTTAATTTATCAAGTCTGCATTGGTTCACAATGGCATGGTGTTCCATATACTGATAGACGTTATACCGCTTCGGTTTTCTTGCAGTTTCTCTTGAGAGTGTTAGCACAATAACCGGACGACCACTGCTCGCCGCCTCACATACCATTGTGAAACTATCTGCGGTGACGATAAGCAGATCGCTTAAGGCGAGGATGGCTTGATACGGGTCTGCAAGTTCTGAGGATGTGTCTGGTTCAATGAAGAGCGGACACCACGCGCTGTGTTTAAGTGTTGATGCCAAGTGTGCTGTTACTTCTGTCGGCGTTCGACGGGAAGTCGTGACCAATATCTGTGCATTCATTTCCGTTGCGACTGTCTTGCAAATCTTGCTGAGTTGTTCGGCATCTGCAGATGTAATAGTTTCGTGTCGGTCTGCGCCACCGATGAGGAATCCAATCCGTGGACAATCAGGGAGATTGAGTTTTTGGATCAGTCGTTTTTGCTCGCTATTCAGCGTATCTGGCGAGATGGGGTTTGGCACACCGACTGTTTTGCAGACGTTATCCTTGTCTCTTTTACCGTGCCATGAAAACATCGGGAGAATCGCGAGGTCGAAATTTCGGACCCCCAACGGCGACGGTCTACGACATGTGACCGTCTTGGCACCGAGAAGCCTACCAAGGAGCAGGTTGACCGCTGCGACAGATGACCCTGTCGACAGGATAATATCAGCGGGACGAAAGGCTATTAACGCGTTGTAAGTCTCAGCAGTGAGACTCCAGCGAAGAAGTGTGTGAATAAGCGATGTTGGGAGTGGTATACCACCGAAAGCGCACATAAAGACACGCAGCAGGTTATCACGCCACTTACGCCGGAATTCTACCGTAAGCCATTCCGTTTCGGGTTCAGGCAATTTCTCCACAATACCTAAGGATTGCTTGTAATGTCCCGGCTTATTGTCGCTTAAAATAACAACTTTCATTAAAGTAGTAGGCATACTCTCTATGCCGTAACCTTTACTCTTTGGTTGTTTCTGGGAAGATATACGCGATTAATTCAGTTACGCCACTTTCACCCTCAATCTTGACAATGCCGACGTGTGGAGCGAACCATACCGTCTGACGCTGCTGTGTCGTTTCCGCTTCCGAGAAAAGTGTCTGCGTGATTTCCGTCTGATATTCGATCTGATACGTTTCCTCAAAACTTCCGGCAGGGGTCTCAAGTGAACCTATGGCAACAACCTCACCCTTAACACTCACGTGTACCTCGAAGGGGAACTGCAGCAGAACAAGGTTCTGCAAAATAATGCTTCCATTGACATTCGTATTGAAGGCATCCCACTGAAAATTGGGAGTCAACGGCAATTGGCAGAAAACAAATTTAGGGTGTGTGATCGGCGCTACAGTGATATCCAGTTCCAAGCCAGCGAATTCGTCCGCGACCGAAGCAGGGAGTTCATTTTGAACGTAACGATCTATCTTTTCACCGATGACGAACAAAACTTGGCTATCCGTAACGCGCAAAACATCGGGTTTCAGATAGTCAAACTCCGTTTCAGTAACCGGTGGTGTGTAGGTAAAAACCTGAGAGCCTTCTCCGTGAATGCTGTTTCCATCGGTAACCTCTCGTGACCACTCGGATCCATCGGCGTTCCGATAGACCCATCTGCTGCCGACGGTATCGGGAAAGTAGTTCGGCATCTGCTGTTCTATCGGCGCGGGCGTTTCATCAGAACCGCATCCGAATAGGATAAAGATACCACACAGCATCAAAGAAATCAGTCGCATTTTATTAGGATTTCCTGTTTTTTTCAAGGATGGTCAAAATTACTTTCACTTGGTTGTCCTCTTGTTTTTCTTCAAGGTGTTGGTCAAATGGTGTTGAAAGATATTCTGCCTTTCGTCTATTGGTGTGTTGTCGAAACTTAAAGATAGTATAGCATATTACCCAAGAAATTCAACTGTTTTGCTTGACTGATTGTGTTAGACGAAGTATGCTGGAGAAAACATCTTCTAATCACACGAGAGGAAACGTGCCATTTTTTTACGGAGCAGGCATGCTGGGTGCGATTATAGGCGACATCGGCGGTTCTATCTACGAGGGGAATCCAATCAAAACGAAGAATTTTTCGTTCTTTGGAGACTATTGCAGTTTCACAGATGATTCGGTCTGTACTGTTGCAGTCGCTGATACTCTGCTGCACGACCGCCCGCCTGCGAAGACGATGCAGAAATGGTGCCGCCGTCACCCACATCGCGGCTACGGTGGGAACTTTGGTATGTGGATTTACACCGATCCCCCTGAACCGTATAACAGTTACGGCAACGGCGCAGCGATGCGCGTCTCGCCAGCAGCGTTCCTGAACCGCGATAATCTCGACGCTGCCCTATCCGCTTCCGACAAGGTAACCGAGATTACACACAACCACCCTGAAGGCATGAAAGGCGCGCGAGCAACAACACACGCCATCTGGCTCGCGTTTCAAGGCGAAAACGCTGCAAACATCCAAGAAGTTATCACATCTGAATACGGCTACGACCTCACACAGACCGTAGACGAAATTCGTCCGTCCTACTTTTTCGACATAACCTGTCAAGGCACTGTTCCACAAGCGATGACGTGCGCGCTCGAATCCGTGAGTTATGAGGACGCAGTACGTAACGCCATCTCCCTCGGCGGCGATGCCGATACGCTTGCTGCGATTGCTGGTCCCATCGCTGAAGCGTTGCACGGCATTCCAAATGAACTCAAAGAACGCGCAGAAAGTGTCTACCTCGCCGATGCCCCGGACATGCTTGAAGTCTTGGAAGAGATGTATCATCCCGGGTAGATGCGGTTTGAAACCTCACCATAGGTGTCAATTTAGGGATATTTCGTTCGATTCTCGTCCTATTAAGTCTGAACTGTGATTGCTGTGATTTTTTTGATTTTTGTGATAAGATTTCTGATGGAAAATAAGGTTCTGATTGTGGGTTGAAGTTTCTACAGAGGTGGGGTTACGTGGAACTGATTCGTTGTCAGGACTCGGTTTTCAGTTGCTTGTGATAGGCACTCTTATCATGGGAATCATAGCAATGAGAAAAATCACAGTTCAGAAAGCAAAAGTGTAAAGCGTTAGGAATGCAGATCGCAAGAAACCCCCCTTTATTCCCCCTTATCAGGGGGGCAGGTGTGTACACCGCAAAACCGAACCTACCGGCCTGGGGGTCGCGACGGTTATTTTTCTTAAATTGACACTTATGGTG
>JAPPDN010000609.1 GCA_028824575.1 Candidatus Poribacteria bacterium
CCCTACACGGGCGGGTTTAAGTCGCCACACTGCGAGTTCAACCGCATCGGCGATTTTCAGTGGCACCCATTCGGTATAACCTGTATCCTCGTCAACGCCGAGCAGATCAGCAACAGCGACGGCGGTATGGGTATGCGTCGCGTTTACCATGACGTGCGCTGCCGGGATGCCACACCTATCAGCAATGCGTGCTTTGGCTGCGTTTGCGACCTGCTCCGGTATAGCGATGAGATCGCATGTGACGATTGCGATACGCGTTGCCCCGTTATCGATGACAACGGCTTTTGCAAAGAGTTCATCATCAACATTTTCAGCGTATCTCGGTCGGAAACCTCCGGGTATCCTTGTACCGAGGGGTGCCGTGATATTCGCGGTCGCGCTTCCGGCTTTAAGAGTTGTTTGCATTTTTTTACTTTCCTTGCGGATAAACAACGGAATCTGAGGCTTTAACGTTTTCCGTGTTTGAATCGCCCTCCACTTCGTTTCGGGCTTGGTTTTTGGTGTGCTTGATTGGGTTACTCTCCTTAATGCGAGACTTGTGAAGAATTGAGACTTATCTCAGCCAACTGGAACCGCACCAACAATTATTTTTTTCCTTTCGTCATGACTGTAACCTTGGGACACCGTTTGAGATTTCTGGTTTCCGATCAATACGAAATGGGTGAATGTCGAAAACGGTTTCGCCGTCCAAGGCAAGTTCGCTCATAATGCGTCCGACAAGGGAACAAAACTTAAAGCCGTGGCCTGAAAAACCTGCGGCAATCAGTAAATCTGGACAGTCTGGATGTGTGTCGATAATAAAGTCCTCATCGGGGGTTTCAGTATAAAGACAGACCTCGGCGTGCGTGGTTTTCCCAAGTTCGGGGATACGTTCCTGCACGTATGCATCTATGTGCGCAATGTAGTCCGTGTCCGGCGTACGTTCGCACGTGTCCGGCGAAACGATTTGTCCCCTTCCGTGGCGCGCCATTTTTACGCCAGAGCCAAATGCGGGGATGCCGTAGAGGAATTCGCCATCTTCCGTTGCTTCTGTGAAGACTGGAAACGTGTCTGCTTGGAAACGGTTCATGTCTGTCGGTTGGTAGTAGCACACCTGCTGTTTTGTAACAGTGAAAGGAAGATCCAGTTCTGAGAAGAGTTTCCCTGTCCACGCGCCTGCGGTTACAACGACCTTTCTACCCTGAAACTGTTCATTTTCGGTACGGACGGTTGGAACATCTGCATGCCAATGAATGTCGGTTACGGTGGTCTTTTCTCGGACTGTTGCACTGTGTTGTTCAGCCAATTGCAAATGCATAGCGACACACTCGGAAGCATGAAGGAAACCGGTGTCTTTCTGATAGAGGATGTCCATATCGTTCGACACTCGGAACTGTGGAAAACGTTCCCTCAATTGCGCCGCACTCCACCACTCGGATTCAACGCCAGCGGCATCTAAACTCTGCCGCGCAGCGCGTCCGTACGGATTCCCGCTGATACCGAGACACACGCTCCCTGTGATGAACAGCAGCGGTTTCCCCGATACGGATTCAAGATCACGCCATTCAGCGTAGGCGGTTTTCATCAATTCAGTGTAGAAGGCTTTATCATAAAAGAAACGGATGATGCGAGTTGGACCGTGCGAGCTACCGAACGTGTGTCCACGTTGAAACTGTTCTAAAACGAGCACATTGGCACCCGATTTAGCGAGATGATATGCGGTCGCGCTGCCCATCCCACCCGCACCGATGACGATTACATCGTAGATATGAGATCGCATTTTTTTCGAGTTTTCAGTCCTCAGTTAACTGCTTCACACTTTCTAACAATTGAATCTGGGCAATACCCTATTACATTCCGCTATGGTTTTTGGTGAGGAAGCAGCCTCATTGCTCCAGCGGAGCAACATGTCTATAGGGGAAAAGGATTTGGCACAGTCGTGAAATTCTGGTAACGATCTTCACCGCGCAGCAGAATCGGTTTCCAAGGACGTTTCAATGAATTATCCTCTGCCTGCCTCACTGACGGGTCTATGTAGCGAACGGTTAAACCGCATCGCCTACGGGTCGAGTGATTCGGGAGACTGCCGTGTATCATTTGCCCGTGGTGGATGGACATTTCACCCGCTTTCAACACCAGATCAAATGCGGTCTCTGCTTCCGCTTCCGTAACGGGGACTTCCTGATTGATACTCAGCAGGTTGCCTTCTTGTTCAGATTTTCCGTGTTCTTGTATGCCACGCTGATGGCTTCTGGGAATCACCTGCATGCAGCCATTGCCTGTGTCGCTGTCGTCTATGGCGTACCAAGCGGTAATCGCATCTGGCGGTTCGAGTCCCCAATACGTTACATCTTGATGCCATGCGACGAACTTCTCACGAGGTCCGTATTTACAGAAAAAATGCGTCGCTAACAACATCACGTCGGGCCCGATGAGTGCCTCAATGACATCTACAATCTTCGGATGTGTGGCGAGTTCCCAGATAAATTGATAGTCGAAATGCCAGTCAATGAGACCGATTTCGCATTTTTCTTTGCCAACTTCTGCTTCTAATGTATTGTAAGCATGCTGGTAGCGTGTTGCCTCGGATGCATCAGCGATAGGAATGCTTGTCAAAAATCCGTTTTTTTGGTAGTCTTCGGCAAGTCGTGCATTTGTGGTTTCCATACGATGTCCTCTCTTATGGGAGCTCCGGAAGTTCGCACTGTCGAAACCATTGTGAATCTTCCGGTGGCGATTCATTCGGATTTTTCATCGTTTCAAAGGTTTTCAAGGCGG
This sequence comes from Candidatus Poribacteria bacterium, assembly GCA_028824575.1. Classification (GTDB taxonomy): domain Bacteria; phylum Poribacteria; class WGA-4E; order WGA-4E; family WGA-3G; genus WGA-3G. The sequence goes on from JAPPDN010000609.1 coordinate 2,758, forward strand.
GTGACACTGTTTCTGTCCATATCTGTTCGACTTCCTGAAAGGTTACAGGACAGCGTTCAGAAATATCCAGTTCTGCGTAATCAACCAGCAACTCTTTCATCTTTTCGCCAAGCCATTTGACTTCATCATTCACCATACGTTCTCCGATGCGCCGATCTGAGTCGGGAGCGTTTGACCCCATCGCAAAGTGTGGTCCTTCTGCATCCGCAGCAGGCATCCGCGACATATCAACGCATTCCGGTTCCAATGCCCATAACAGTGAGGTTTCAACTCTGCCAGCGTGATCAGCACCGTTACCCTGACGATCAAACCCCGGTGTATTCGCCTCGAAGTCAGGAAGTCCATAAAGTCGCATAGCGAAGTGCGGTTGGATTAAAGATAAAAGTGTCTTGAGGTCCTGCCAGTTCGGTCCGTAGTGTCCGGTGAGAAAGATAGCAGCGTGGAATCCGAGTGCATCAGCAGCACGGGCGTGATAACACACATTTTTGAAGTGTTGCCACGCTGGCATGGCAGTGAGCCAGCTCCGTGCTTCGCCGACATTCCGATGTGCCCAATTCGCATACATGCCGTGTTCGTGGATGTGCCAATAGTCAGGCGGCGCGACGATACCACCGTGCGTATGTGCCGCACGGCAAGCAATCGCGTGTGCCTTCAGCGCATCCAGTCCGACCGTATTTTGCGGTCCATGCGGTTCGCAGAGTCCATAGGTGAAATAGACGGCGGGACATTCGTTGAACGCTGCTTCTAATTCGTCAGGGAACATCCGTTCCCAGCGTACCTCTTTTCGCATACAGATTCCCTTTTGAGTGGTTGTCAGTTATCAATAGTTTCCAGTTATCAGTTAAAGAGGTTTCGGTTAAAGGATGATGGCTTTCGTTTGCAAATCATCTCTTACTGGCAACTGAAAACTGACAACTGATGACTAATATACCATATTCAAGGTTTTACAGATTTTTTTGGCACCGGTAAGGCGGGGTTGCAGTTCAAATGCCATTTTCAGAACAGTTCGCGCTTCTGGAAATTGGTCGATCTCAACATAAAATTCGGCTATTTTTTTGTACATCCATGCAGTTTCTCGTTTGGGGAGTTTTAGGGCGCGAATTTTCGCCAACGGAATGTGACTCGTTTCCTCGTAACCTTTAACACTAAAATGGTAAAGGTAAATGAATTTGAGGCGTTCTTTAACTTCTCGAATGAAGTGTTTGAAGCAGGGACGTCTCGATTCAGCAGACAACAGAGACTCAAACATTAGCATTGCTTGTTCAATTTTTCGGTGCCGCTCAAGGGTGGAAGACGAGTCTCCATTAGAAAATCCAAGTTTCTGATAGGCTTCGGCGATAAGAAACTCGCAATCACGACTCTCTTCGTAACTGAGGAATTCGTCAATACACCACTCTTTTCCTATTTCTTCGGAGTGATGGCGTAGCTGCTCATACATAGAAACACCGGTTTCATAATTTTGATGGAGCAGCGCATGCAACAGCAATTCTAACTTGGCATAGTTCTGGTCAAGTCTACGCAGTCTGTAGAAATACGCGCCGTTTGATTTCTGTTGCCGTTCAATCGTCTGTAGCGTCCGGTCGTAATCAGATTTCTGTTTCTCATCGTGGAGCGTGTTATAGGCATTACAGACTTCGCGAAACATCTTTTCTGCAAAAGCGGTCTGCTCCGGATTTTTATCAGGATGGTAGCGTTTTGCGAGTTTCCGATAGGCACTCTTTATTTCGTGGGCGGTGGCGTTCCGCTTGATCTCTAAGATTTGATAGTAGTCTGGAATTTGCATTGTGGACACGAATTCTTAATAGATATGCTATTATAATTCCACATATTCCAGAATTTGTCAAGGGGAAATTCGGGCATTAGAGGTTCAGACAAGAAGTCACTCGAGGGAAAGTTCAAGGGTCTGTGAAAACGCGAAAAATTAATCTGTTAGTTGCTACAATACTTCACGTAAGAAGCGAGCAGTATGGGATTCCTGGACCGATGCGACTTGTTCTGGTGTGCCCATTGCGACGACATTGCCGCCGTTTTTGCTGCCCTCCGGTCCCAAGTCGATGATCCAGTCGGCGGATTTGATAACGTCGATGTTGTGTTCGACAGCGATAATTGTGTTGCCGGCATCGACGAGGCGGTTCAGCACTTTGAGGAGTTTTTGGATGTCGTCAAAGTGGAGTCCAGTTGTCGGTTCGTCCATGATATAGAGCGTTGAACCGGTTGTGCGCCGTGCTAATTCTTTCGCAAGTTTGACGCGCTGCGCCTCGCCACCAGAGAGGGTCGTCGCTGATTGGCCGAGTTGGATATATCCCAACCCAACATCCGCTAACATCTGGAGCGTCCGACAGATACGTGAATTATCGCTGAAGAATGTGAGTGCCTCATCTACTGACATATCTAAGACTTCGGCGATATTTTTCTCTTGATAACGGATCTCAAGCGTTTCGTCGCTGTAGCCGGTGCTATTACACGCCTCGCACGGCATCCACACGTCGGGTAGGAAATGCATCTCAACACGATTGAAACGGTGACCTTCACAGACATGACACTGTCCGTAAGAGAGGTTGAAACTGAAGTTGCCAATACTAAATCCGCGCATTTTCGCGTCGTGTTGTTCGGCGAAGAGTTCTCGGATCTTCGTGAACAGATCGGTATAGGTGGCAGGATTAGAACGCGGTGTTTCACCGATCGTTTTCTGGTCTACGTTGATGAGCCGCTTGACTTGGGTAACGCCGCGGATGCTTCGATACTCCGGTCGTCCATAATCGTTATATATGGGGTCCCGTTCTCTCTCATTGATATAGTCCATATACTCGTCAATATCGCTGGTCTTGGTAGAACTGCGACTCTCAAGTGCGGGCTTTAGCGTGCCTTCAACGAGTGAACTCTTTCCGCACCCTGAAACACCCGTTACACAGGTGAGGGTTCCAAGCGGGATCTTGACATCAATGTCTTTAAGGTTGTTTGTTTTCACACCGTATATTGCCAACGTTTTGCCTGTACCTTTGCGGCGATCCTTTGGAACAGGAATCTCTACTTCATTGGAGAGATAGGCTTGCGTCAAGGATTTGGCGGACGCTTCCTGTACAGGATTGGTGCCGTCAGTGAAGGTATCCGGTGTGCCGATAGCCACAATTTTACCGCCTGCTTTGCCTGCCTTAGGGCCGAAGTCGATGACATGATCAGAGGCTAATATGGTATCGCGGTCGTGTTCAACGACGAGGACGCTGTTGCCGATATCGCGAAGTTCCTTGAGGGCGTTGATGAGACGTTCTTGGTCGCGCGGGTGTAGTCCAATGCTCGGTTCATCAAGAATATAGGTTACCCCGGTGAGACCACTACCGAGTTGGCTTGCGAGTTGGATTCTACGCATTTCGCCACCCGAAAGCGTCGGTGCTCCACGGTCCAACGCGAGATAGCCGAGACCGATGTCTTCTAAGAACTGAAGGCGTATCTGAATTTGCTGGAGGACTTCGGCTTCAAACTCAGGTGAGGTATGCACATGGAGCGCAGGATGCGTGGCTCTGGAGGTTGACACGCCTTTCGCGACAGAGAGATCACTCCTATCATTTTCTGCAGCATTGCCGACTTGATCTTCGATATGTTTCAACCGTGCGTTGAAGAATTCAATGATTTCGGTAATTGAAAGTGCCATCAATTCCGAAATGGTTGTATCCTCAAAAATGACGCAGCTCGGGAAAGGTTTCAATCGGGTGCCGTGACATTGGTTACATGGGTCGTATGGGAAATGTGTATTCTTCCCGCGTCCATCGCAGAAGTCGCATGCCCCCATTTTGTTGTTAAACGAAAAGTGGCGTGGTGTCAGTTGCCCGAAATTGTTACCACAAGAAGCACACATCGCGTGTTCGCTGAAGAACTTTTTAACGGGGGGCTCCTGCTCTGAAGTTTTCGTCCGTTTCCGTTTAGATCTGTTGGTTCTTGTAACTGCACGGGGACTGGACTGGCTCTCTTGAATCAGGACAAATCCACCGCTTTGGAGGAGTGCCAACTCAACTGCTTCCGTGAACCGGCTCTTTTCTTCGTCAACAAGTTCGACACGATCAATAACGATAAAGACTTCATGAGGAATCCCTTTACTGAGTTTGGGAGCTTCATCGAGTCGGTGAATTTCGCCATCAATTTGGACGCGTGCGAAACCTGCACGTTGTAATCGGCTGAATACATCCGCATACTCCTCGTTTCCCTTCAGACCGTAAGGGGATTCACTGGCATTGATGTCAATAACCTTGCCTCTTGCTATACGTGTCGCAGTTTCCGAAATAATCATAAAGTTTGTGAGAGGCGCGAGAACATCTACCCTTTTTTGCGGAAGGTGTTCAAAAACCTGTTGCGTTATTTGTTCTGCGTCCTGGGTCTGAACTTCCTCAAGGCAATCTGGGCAGTAAGGTTTACCCCATCTGGCGTAAAGCGTGCGAAGTCCATCGTGTATTTCGGTGATCGTTGCGACCGTGGAGCGTGGATTTTGACCTGCACTCTCGTGCGAAATTGCGATGGCGGGTGAAAGCCCCTCAATTTTTGAGACTTTCGGTTTCTCCATCTGTCCTATAAACTGGCGCGCATAGGTACTGAGTGTTTCGATATAACGCCGCTGCCCTTCAGCATAGATAGTATCAAGCGCGAGGGATGTCTTTCCAGAGCCGCTGACACCTGTCAATGCCGTCATCTTTCGATGCGGGATATCGATGTCCACATTTTTGAGGTTATTTTCCGTAGCACCTTGCACAGCGATTGCTGTCCGTTTTTCTTCTGCCTGTTCAAATGCATCGGCAAGTTCCGGTTCGATGAGTCGTTGCTTCGCATCCCGCCAGATATCGAAATCACCGCGGAGGGCTTGTCCAGTATAGGATTCGGGCATCTCGGCAATCTGTTCTGGGGTGCCTTCGGCTACGATGGTACCACCACCAACACCGCCTTCCGGTCCTAAGTCGATAAGATAGTCCGCGGAGTTGATGACCTCAAGGTTGTGTTCTACGACGACAACCGTGTTGCCATCGTCTACGAGTCGATGCAGGATGGTCAGCAGTTTATTTACGTCGTCAAAATGCAACCCCGTTGTGGGTTCATCAAGGAGGCCGACCTTCACAAGGGGAGTGCCGCCCGAGTACGTGAGCACGAT
>JAPPDN010000227.1 GCA_028824575.1 Candidatus Poribacteria bacterium
ACAAAAATCAGAAAAATCACAGAAATCACAGTTCAGACTTAATAGGACGAGAATGCCACGAAATATCCCTAAATTGACACCTATGGTGTAGTTTCCCAACCGAACCATAAGTGTCAATTTAGCGATTTTTCACGGTGTTTTGTGGGAACGTCTCTACAAATGCCGCCCCTCTGGGGCTTAGGTCTTTGGACGATGCACATTTCTACACAAATGCCGTTCCTACGGAACTCAAGAGGACTTTGAAACCTTCAGGGTTTCCGCGTAGAATCCGGTTCGGTTAGGAAACCGAACCTACCGGCCTGGGAGTAGCGACGGTTACTTTTTCTTAAATTGACACCTATGGTGTAGTTTCCTAACCGAACCGGCTCCTGAAAAAGGACGAGAAACTCTACAATTTCTTAAAACTGAAACGCTCTGACGGCTAACTGACAACACATTGATTTTTTTCCCAAAGTTTGTTATAATTAGATGCTAAGGGGTATCTATCTACAAGTAAGGAGTATATTATGAAGGATTTTGCTTTTACAGGAGGGCGTCCGGATCCGTATACGTTTCCGACAGAGGGACTCATTGCGGCGAGTGAGAAGGCACTCCGAAAACTCGGCGGCGACTTAGTGAATTATCCGGGCGAATCTGGCTATAGCGGTTTACGTGAACTTGCATCCATGCGGTTTGAACGGCGTGAAGGGATCCCGCTACCGATAGATAACATCTCAATTACCTCCGGTTCTATGCAAGCACTGGAATTGGTGCTTGGCACATTTATCAACCCCGGTGATACGGTGCTAACAGAAGAATATACTTACAGCGGCACTTTGGGGATCATGCGGCATTTCGAGGCGAATATCGAAGGCGTGTCAATGGACTATACCGACGGTATGGATATGGACGCACTGGCATCAAAGTTAAAGGCACTCAAGCAGAAAAACGTCCGTCCCTCATTAATCTATACGACATCAAACCATCAGAATCCAACGGGTGCGATCCTCTCGCTTGAACGCCGAAAGCGGATGCTGGCACTCGCAGAAGAATATGATACACTGATTGTTGAAGACGATTGCTACGGCGACATCGACTTTACATCAACGCCGACCCCGGACTCGCTTTTTAAGTTAGACACCTCAAATCGGGTGATCTTCATTGCGACTTTCTCCAAGATTTTAGGTGCCGGTGTTCGGCAGGGTTACTTTGTGGCGAGGCAACCATATTACGGTCAAATCCATCAGAACCGATGGGACGGTGGAACGAGCGCGTTGGCGAGTGCGATTGTTGCTGAATTCTTCACGGAGCATCTTGAAGCACATCTGGTAAAGACGAACGCTGCTGTCGGCGCGAAATGCCGGGCTGTGGTCGATACACTTGACGCGCATGTGAGTGACCTCTGTACGTGGACGCGCCCGCGCGGTGGATTGTTCCTCTGGATAGATTTGCCGGAGACGACGGATATGCAGAAGTTGCAACAGTTGGCATCTGAAAAAGGGGTCGGTTACAGTAACGGGAGTGCTTTCCACTATGCAAACGCCCCGGTGAAGTCGATCCGACTGGCGTATGCATACTGCCATGTCAATGATATTCCTGAAGGGATTACGCACCTATGTGAGGCAATCCGTGCGGCACAGAGTTCAGCAGCGGATGTTGCAGCAGGAGATTAGTGTTTTATCAGTTGTCAGTGGATTAACCGTCAGCAATCAGCAATCAGCTGTCAGAGGAATAGTTATCAGTACGGTTTTCTGCGAAAACCTTTCAGTACTCAGTTGTCAGTCCAGATTTCTCTGATAACTGATAACTGAGTACTGACAACTAACAATGGAGCAGAAAGTTTGCGCAATATTATCCTTATATCATTGGATACACTCCGAGCATCAAGTATGAGTTGTTACGGACATTACAATCTAACAACACCACACCTCGATGCACTGGTAGAAAAATCGACGCTTTTTGAGAAGTGTATTAGTCCACATATCCCGACGCACCCTGCACATACCACGATGTTCACCGGTAAAGATGTTTTGTCTCACCAAATCATCACACAAGGCGGGACGCTAAACTTAGCGGAAGATGTTAAGACCACGCCGGAGTTATTAAGCGAATCGGGTTACTTCACTGTCGCCGCGGATAACTTGGGTCGCTGGTTCCAACGCGGTTTTCCAGAAGGTCAGTACCGAGGCTATCAATGGGAGAGCGGTTACCGGAAAGCGCGAAAAGCGGAAGCGGTTAATGAGACAGCGATGGCACTTTTAGACCTTGCACAGTCTCAAGATAAGCCGTGGTTCGCTTTTCTCCACTACTGGGATCCGCATACACCGTATCACCCGCCGCTTCCCTTTGAACGGATGTTTTATAACGGGGACGAATGCGATCCGAACAATCGGAGTATGGATGCCGTTTATGCCTGTGAACCCTTCACGGACTATTTCCGACAGTGGATGTGCACACCGGATCCTACTGATCCAGAAAACATTGCGAAGAAACGGCTCTGGCGAGATAGACGGTATGTGAACTCGCAATACGATGCCTCAATCGCCTATATGGACGCATGCCTCGCGCAGCTTTTTCGGTACCTACAAGATTCTGGGCAGTTTGAGGAGACACTGCTGATCATTACAGCGGATCACGGTGAAGAACTTGACGAACACGAACTCTGGTATGATCATCACGGGCTTTACGAAACGAACTGCCACGTGCCGTTGATCGTTCACTGCCCCGCACTTATTCCCGCAGCGCAGCGACTTGGCGGGCTTGTACGTCTTACTGATATTGCACCGACGATTCTCGATTATGCTGGATTGACAGCGGTGGCGGAACGTGAAAAGATGGAAGGGATAAGTCTACGTGCGCCGATCGAAAGCGGCGCCCAGGATGGCACGACAGGCGCGGTCTATCTTACGGAGTGTGGCTGGATGAAAAAGCGCGGATGGCAGACCGAGAAATGGAAATTGATTGTTGAAACCGGTGGTACGCCTGCTGTTTACAACACACCAGATTTGGAACTTTACGATCTTGAAGAGGACCCGGATGAGGTCTACAACCTCGCTGAGGAAGCAGACGATGTCGTTGCGCGTTTGAAAGCGGAGATGTCGGATTTTTTGGAACGCAGGCTCGCTGAGACAGGACTGCCCGACCCGACGGTTGCACAAGATATTACCATGCACCGCATCGGGGATAAATCAAGAGCGGTGCCGCTCTAAAGAGAGGTGTATCATGAAATATAGAAGTCCATTACGGCTCGTTGCTACCTTTCTGTCTGTGATACCCACACTACTTGTGGCAGCACTCGTTTTCAACAGTTGTACTGCGCTGAAAGAGGCACAGCAGCGCCGTGAGAAACGGCTACTTGAGAAGCGGAACGCGAGTTCTCTGATGCTTAAACCGTCGAAAGCGACGATTGATCCCCTGTCCGGCGTGAGCGATCACTATACGCTCAAATTTGCTGAAGATTTGCGTGCACATCCAAATTTTGACGAAGCCACGGAGCGGGAGGACTTCACTCGCAATGCACTCGGTTATATGGAGAGTCTTTACGATGCGATGAGCGAACACTTCGGGTTTCAGCCGGAGCATAAGATCCATGTGACGCTCCATGATGCCTATAGAGGCAGTAGACTCGCAGCCTTTACGAGTACCCAGTATCGCTCCGGCATTTCAAACGGACGGTATGTGAAGTTTATTAGCGGTATTCAGATGGACTTTCCGATGCAGATGTATGAAAAACACGGCGTGCGGGTACATGAATTGACACACGCGTTCACGAATATCTATTATATCCCAGTCTGGTTTTCGGAAGGTATTGCCGTACTGATTCAGTCGGAGTATGCACAAGGCGGATTGCACGCTAAACTTGATAGCCTCAAGGCAGATATCCGCATTGATCTCAACGGTGAAAATGAATTGGAGAACTGGGTCGGGCATACGGAAAGCAGCCCCTTGACACAGTGGAGATATCGCTACGCGTACACACTGGTGGCAGAATTATGGGAACGCTACGGCAACGATTTTTATATTAAGGTCTTTGAATTGATGGAGGCGGACGGGCTTCACCAACAATTAGAGTCCTTGATGCCGACGAGTGTGCTGATCTACTATTTCAGCAAAGCAGCCGGTGAAGATCTCGTGCCGTTCTTTAGACAATTGCATTTTAATGTGCGTCCGTTGACGAAAGATGATATTGTTAAGCAGATTGAGACAATGAATAGTCAAATCCGAAGGAGAAGGGAATAATGCGTACGCAATTCAAGGTCTGTTATATTTACATGCTGCCGCTGCTGGGTCTGATGGGTTTATGTGTCGGTTGTAGTCTCGGGCAGAGCTGGAGTGAGAATTACGCACTTCAACCGGGTGTAACAGCCAGTGACCCAGCACTTATTGACGATAATCCTGAAACGATTGGGCAGTCTCAACGCAAGAAGAGTTCCGGCAGTGCCTTAACGGACCTCAATATCCCGTCAGAGGCGATTATCCACCTCCCGGAGAAGCGGTCAATTTATCGTATCGTCATCCACTCCACGAACCTGGAGGATTTTGAGGTGCAAGCGTTTGACTCGCTCGGAGAATGGAAAAAAATCTATGACCGACGGACAAATAAGGAACGAGTGATTGACATCCGGCTGAACAAGGTTGTCACGACGACGGGTATTAAACTATTGGTGCGACGGACGACAGATGATGCAGCACAACGGCGTGAGAACCTGAAACTCAAGCGTGAGAATGTAGAGACTCCTGACGGCAATAGACGGCGCGGGCGGTATCTGTACCATCTCACAGGTCCAACGACGGCGTTAGCGAAAATCGCGGAGATTGAGTTGTACGGGTATGCGAATTAGTTATCAGAGGAAATAGTTTTCAGTTTTTATAGTTTTCAGTTATCAGTTGTCAGTTGTCAGTTACAAGAGGTTTTAGATAGTTTGAAGTCTCTTTCTGAAAACTGAAAGATTTTTTCGCAGAAAAAATCGTACTGACGGCTGACAACTGTTAAAACTGAAAGATTTTTTCGCAGAAAAAATCGTACTGAAAACTGAAAACTGACAACTATGATACAATCCAACCGTTTTCAACAGTCCTTAGACCGTTATTTGGGCATACCGCTTTGTGGTATGCTCAGTTTATTTCGTAGGCAAGATTCGGCGTCTTATACACCGAAAAAAATCCTCTTCATCCAACTCTCCGCATTGGGTGATACCATTTTGGCTGTTCCGACGATCCGTGCGATACGGCAGGCCTTCCCGGATGCGGAGCTCACAATGTTAGCATCCCCGACGAATCTTAACTATTTGGCAAACTGTCCCTACATTGATAAACAGTTCTCTTTTCGGATGCCGATGTATCGGTTATTTGCGTTGCTGCGGCGCGAACAGTTTGATTGGGCAATCGATCTGGAGCATTGGCCCCGGTTGAGCGCGCTCCTTACCTACATTAGCGGGGCACCCGTGCGCATTGGGTTTCAGACAAAAGGGCAGTATCGCCACTTTCTCTTTACAGACACAGTGCAACACGTCCAAGGTCGGCACGAAGTGCGAAATTTTCTGGATCTTGCGACGTTATTGGGATGCTCAACACAGGAACTTACACTTGAAACCTGGTGCGGTGCGGCGGCACGGACGTCGGTGCGCGAAGTCTTGGTTCAAGAACAGGTTTCGCCGGACGTACCGTTTGTGGTACTACATCCAGAAGCGGGGAGACGCGGTGAACCGCGCAGAAGATGGCTCCAAGAGTACTATGTCGCATTAGCAGATGCACTTATTGCACGCTACGGCGTACAGATTGTTTTGACAGGCGCGCCGAATGAGGTCCACGTCTCTGAAACGATTGCGGCGCGGATGCAGCATCAGGCAGTCGTCCTTGCAGGACGGACAGACGTTAATCAACTTGCCGCGCTTTTTTCCGATGCGGTGTTAGTGGTGAGCGGTAACTGTGGGCCGATGCATCTCGCGGCTGCGACGGGTACACCGGTTATCGGGCTGCACGGCCCGACAAACGCTGCGCAGTGGGGACCTTGGAGCCGTGAGGCGAGTATTGTCCGTGCAGCACTGCCGTGTAGTCCGTGCCTGAATTTAGGATTTGAATATGGGTGTCAGGCGTTACCTGATGGAACTTCACCGTGTATGCATACCATCGAGGTCGCGACTGTGCTTCAGGAATGTGATCGGTTTTTGGCAAGCGATCAATTATCGATTATCAGCTGTCAGTAGGTGCAAGGGCAAACGCACCTACCAGGCCAGGTAGGCATACCTGTCGAACCCGGGATTATCGGGTGTCCCCGTTTTGCAAATGAATATCGTCTATCGTCTCCGCATCAAGCACCGCGTCAAACAGCGTATCCAGTTCCGCAGGATTTTGCATAGCATTGATCTGGGTGACGAGACTCTCGGGAATATCACCAAATTGGGATTGCAGTAGTTTGAGAACATCAGCGCGTCTTGCGCGTGCTTCACCTTGTTCTACGCCTTGTTCAAAGAGCGTTCCTGCTATGGCATCTGCCATGGTACCTACCTCCATTTCATCTGTATAGTCGTTCACGATTGTTAGCAAGTCATCGCGTTCTTCAACCGGACGGCGATGCAAAATCAGCAGAATCAGATACGCTATCGATCGTCTCAGTTGTTCGGACTGTTCTGTACCCAGTTCGCTCAGATGCGTCATCGCTTGCTGCAATGCACTGCTTATTATATCCTTGTCCGCATGCTCTTGTTGAAGCACCGTTAGCAACCATCCGAACGGATGATCAGTGCGCGTCAGATCCGATGCCGCCATCTCCTTTACACTGAGAAACAGCGTGTCAAATGTTGGGACAAACCGAGCAAGTGCGTCCGGTATGTCCATTATTCCAGTGAGGGACAATGCACTATTCCAACGTTGCGCCCCTGTGTAAAATACGATTGGGAGAATCGGACGTAAACGCCACTCACTTTTCGGAACATCCTCTGATGCCCACTCGCGCCGCTGAGAGTCCCAAATTTGCGTCATATAAAATAACACTCGAAACCCCATTGTTGCATCAACCGTGGATTGGTGTTCGATGAGAATATAAATGAGCAGTTCCTCAGTTTCAGACCCCGCACGAAATGGGACACTAAAGATGATGTCGGATTCCTGCTCACGAAGCGTGTCGGAAACAAAACTTCTGTTCAGTTGAGCCAGTTGAGTAAAATCAATGTGCGATGCAAGTTGGGCTGCGACGATTTCCATTAACCCCCGAACGTTCTCCTTATCTTGGAGTAACCATCTGGCACTTCTATCAGGGAAGTGCTGGATTGGAAAATCGAAGATATCAAATATGTCTGTTTCTGTGGTTTCCATAACCGCTCCTGCGTTGCGACCTATATTATATAGCATAACAGATTTTGGTGGAGTCGTCAAGGCGTTTTAGCGGTTGGCTATCAGCTGTCAGCCATCAGCGGATGAGACCTAACAGAAATGTCAATAATCCGAGTCAACCTTACCTATCAGATTTAGGCGTGCGCTTACCAAGACTAAGCACCGGTGACAACCTGTTAAAAAGAAAAGGCGGGGTTTGGAACCCCGCCAATCAGAACTTGAGCGTTCAATGTGGTTACAAACCACACCTACTGATTCAAACGTAGCAGTCTAATACATGTCACCACCCGGCGGCATCGGCGGTGCCGGTGCTTCCGCTTCAGGAAGTTCAGCGATGAGCGTTTCCGTGGTGATCATCAAGCCTGCGATGCTCGCCGCGTTTTGCAATGCGACCCGTACAACCTTCGCAGGATCAGGGATACCCGCTTCAAACATGTCAATGAACCGATCTTCATAGGCATCATAGCCGATGTTTCCGCCTTCGTCTTTGACCTTTGCGATGACAACAGAGTCTTCTTGTCCAGCGTTTTTCGCAATTTGACG
>JAPPDN010000034.1 GCA_028824575.1 Candidatus Poribacteria bacterium
ATCATAACCTGACGCTTCATACACGCAACGATCACCGATACTTTGTCCTCGGTGCTACCGGCGGCGGATTTACACCGCAGGCGGTACGAGAATACGGCGCATTTGACCACTATAGTATTGTAACCGTAGATAACGAAGCGGTTAATATCGCGATTATTGAACCCGGAAATATCCATCCCGCGGACATTTCAACGGCAGCGTTTAAAAATCGGCTTGCGAACTTGCTTACTTTTAAACCGCAGTTTAATCTCAACAGAGAGCAATCTCTCTCCAGTGGAAGCCTTGAAATAACCCTCGAAAATACGCTTGAAAAACGACTGAAACTTGAAATAGTTTTCAATTCAAATGAGAAGTGGCAGGTTTCCCCAAATCAACTCTCTCTTCAAGCCAAACCCGGACAAACCGCAAAAACAACTGTCACCTTTTCAGTTCCATCGGATGACTTCCTCCCACTGTCTACCTACAATTATTCAGCACTCTATGGTGGTGAACAATTGTTGAGCCGTAGGCAGTTGTTCCACCCTATTGACAGAGAAGATATGCGTATCCTTAAAGATTGGATGCTTCTCGGTCCCTTTGCCCTTGATGTAGCAGAGACTCCCGCCGATCAGAACGAGGTCCCACAAAATTTTCTCGAAATACCATTACCGGAATCCGATCTTGATGAAACGTATCAAGGACAATCAGGAGAAATTACTTGGCAAGAACATCGCTCAGAATCGGAGCGCGTCAATTTAAATGATGCTTTTGGAAATGCTGAGTTGGCGTATGGTTTCGGCACCTCCTATATCAAAAGTCCTGATGCACGGCGTGTGTTTGCGCAGATCGGATGGGGAAGCAATCTCGGAAGACTCTATCTTAACGGCGTTGAGATTTCGGGTGCCGCTATTCCGGGCAAACATCTATTTTCTTCGTGGGCACACTTTGAATTACCTTTGAAAGCGGGTTGGAATGCCTTGACGATCCTGTCTGCAGATTACAATGGCTGGTGGGATTATCGGATGGAAGTTGCAGACCTAACGGACACGTTGCAGTTCAGCCTGCAACCTACCGATTCCCAAGATTAAGAGACTGACCGGAAGCCACTCTCCAAAATTTGACAAAAGGACTCCTACACGCTATACTGACACGTAAGAGAATTATCCGCAAGGAAAGCATTATGTCTTACCTGAATCCAGAACTCCATAGAGACTGGAAAGCGAACGGTTACCTGAAAATCCCGCGCTTTTTCTCCCCTCAAGAGGCGGCGAATCTGCAAGCATGGGTCTCTGAAATATCAGATTGGGAACCGACATCCGACAAGTGGATGCACCACTACGAATCTACACCGGACGGTGCACGGCTTTCCCGCTCAGAAAATTTTGTGCCGTACCACACTGATATGAAAACCACCGTGACGAGTGGCAAAGTGTTAGCCGTTGTTTCCGAGTTGATGGAAGAACCCGCAGTCCTTTACAAAGAGAAAATCAACTACAAATATCCCGGTGGCGGCGGTTACGCTGCGCATCAGGACGCGCCTGCCTACGAGTTTATCGACTACCACATCACCTGTTTAATCTCGGTGGATTCAGCGACTCCCGAAAATGGATGTCTCTATTTTGCACCGGGTCGGCATCAGGAAGGGTTCATCGCACTGGATGAAAAGGGATGCGTCGCGCCTGAGACCGCCTCGGCGATGGAGTGGATCGCGGTACCAACAGACCCTGGAGACATTCTCCTTTTCGGTTCTTATAGCCCCCACAAGAGTCCGACGAATCGCTCTGACCAGCCCAGACGCATCGTCTATCTTACCTACAATGCCGAATCCGAAGGCGATTGGCGTGAGCAGTATTATGCCGACAAACGGCAGGCTTTCTCTGAATATGCTAAAGACAGTTCAAACCGAGACAAACAAATTAGCAAGATCGCACATTTTCAAGGAAAAACAGTAAACCATGCCAAACTACATTGACCAGAGCCTTGCACACGAAATGAAAAACGCAACAGCAGAACAGAAGGTGGATGCGTTGTTCAACTACATGGAAGCAGAGGGACAGTCGTTCTACGATGAGGTCGTGACGCAGCTGGAGCACGCGCTTCAATGCGCTGCCCTTGCACAGCAGAACGATGCAAGTCTCACACTGATTACGGGTGCCTTACTCCACGATCTCGGACATATCATCTTAGATGAACACAATGCTGATAAAGCCTTTCTGGACATAGACTTGAATCATGAGGAGATTGGGGCGGAGTATCTGACACCGTTTTTCCCAGAAGCCGTCACAACGCCAATTCGGTTGCATGTCCCAGCGAAGCGATATCTATGTGCGACCGATGCGTCTTATCACGACGGGTTATCCGAGGCATCGAAAAGGAGTCTCATAGTTCAGGGAGGCGTGATGTCAGATGAGGAACGTGAGGCGTTTGAACAGATCCCACATTTCCGAGACGCCCTCACGTTACGCCGATGGGACGATCTCGCAAAAGTCAAAGGGTTAGAGACTGCCAGATTAGAAACCTATCGAGACATCGTGCAACAGTGCTTAAGTGACAGATAAAGCCATCTTAAAAAAATTTGCCTTGTGGGGTTGCCTATGGTACACTATTGTCAGTAAACCAAGTTTAACATGGAGGCATAATAATGGCTGTAAAAGACCCCAATGTTCCCCTGCCTCGCCCTTATGTGGATGCATACTGGGAACTGGTACGTAGATGTCTGACAGACTTTTTTTCTCAACCGACAGATGAAGCGGATGCGTTACAGCAGCAGATTGAAAACCTGCCCTATGCCCGACAAGATGTTTTTTATCATGGCGACCCTTTGGATATTGCTGAGGGACTTGCTGGCAAACAGGCGACCGAAAGTCAACACGCTCAGTTCCTGCAGATGGTAAGAGCATACCGTCTCCCTGGATTTGGTTGGTTAGATTGATGACGCATTTTGATTCGAGGGGGTAGAAAATGAGTTATGAAACAATAGAATCGAAGTTTATCGCAACGCCAGAAAAAGGCGAAGTTTCCTCAATACTAATGCGTCCAGACGACGCGAAATGGCTGCTTGTGCTCGGACACGGGTCAGGTACAAACATGCGTAGCGCAACGCTCCAAACGATCTCAGAACGGTTAGCGGATATAGGTATCGCAACATTCCGTTACCAGTTCCCTTACATGGAACGCGGTGGCGGCGGTAGGGAATCGGAGGCAGTCGCCCTCCAAACCGTCCGATCCGCTGCCAATGCTGCACACGAAGCCGCAAGCGATTTAGCCATCCTTGTCGGTGGACACTCCTATAGCGGACGTATGTCCTCAATGTCCGCAGCGAAGGAACCCATTGAGCATGTCAAAGGTCTCGTGTTTTTCGCATTCCCGTTGCATCCGTCTGGCAGAGAAGGCACAGAGCGCGCCGAACATCTTGCTGATGTCACAATTCCGATGCTGTTCCTATCTGGCACCCGTGATAAGTTAGCAGTCCTCGAACTATTAGAACCCGTCTGCGAAAAACTCGGCGACAAGGCGACTTTACATCTGCTGGACACAGCAGATCACGGGTTCAAGGTCCTCAAACGCCGTAAAACGGAAGAGGACGTTTTCGTAGAGATGGCGCGAGTTCTCAGCGAATGGGCTGAAACACTCAGTTGACAATCTTATTATTTTATTTCGCTGGCGAGGTTGCTCAACCTCGCCCTTTTTTATTATTTCTCACCACTTCAGAAAATAATAAAAAATATGTAAAGTTTTTGGCATTAGGCGTTCCTTTTCTTCTCTGGAAGGGGTTTTTCATCCGTATTTTGGAACGCACATCCAAGCGACATAATGATCGCAAAGAACCCTTCTCGTAAGTATCAAGTTTCTTGAAATTACAAATTAATAATGGTATACTGTCGGACAATAGGAGAAAAGATATGTATGACAGTCTGACCGAACTCATAGAGAAAATATATCTTGGCGAAGATGCAACGATTGAGTTTAAAAGAGCGTTGCCACACAGAAATAGCCTTGCCGACGAGATTGCCGCCTTCGCTAACGCGAGAGGTGGTGTGATATTGATCGGCGTTGACGACAATGGGGAAATCGTTGGAGTTGACCGACAAAAACTGGATGCAGCAGAAAAAGCAGTCGTTGAAATATGTCAAGACAGTATTGATCCAGTCGTTCTCATTTTTACAGAAAAACTACGGATTGATGGCAAAAACCTGTTAAAAATAGAGGTGCCGAGAAGTCTGTTTGTTCATAAAACCTCTAACGGCTACTTCATTCGTCAAGGCAGTAGCAAAAGAGATATGCCCACCGAGCAGTTAGCGCGGTTGTTCCAAACCCGCTCACAAGCACGTATCATCGCTTTTGATGAACAGTTTGTACCAAATACGGACAAAGACACACTCAGACAAAACCTCTATCAGCGATTTATCACAGAAGGTGCTACAGATGATGAGATAGACGACCTACTGCTTAAAAGGCATTTGCTGGTCAAGGAGGGCAATCAGAACCGCGCCTCTGTAGCCGGTGTATTGATGTGTCACGAGAAACCCGATGACTACCTTTACAACAGTTTCATTCAAGCCGTTTTTTATCTCAGCAAGGAAAAGGATGCAGACCACCAACTTGATGCACAGGACTTTAAGGGACCACTTGACCAGCAGATCATACACACCATGAGATTCGTTAAAAGATACAACGCCGTCGCAGCGCGGAAGGACATTGGCAGAATAGATTACCCAGAATATAGCATGCGCGCCGTATTCGAGGCGATAGTCAATGCCGTTGTGCATAGAGATTATTCAAAAACAGGCTCAAAAATACGGCTGTTTATGTTCGACGATCGGTTGGAACTTTATTCGCCGGGGGCATTGGCAAACACTGTGACAGTGGATAATCTGCGTTACAGCCAAGCCACGCGTAATGAACTGCTCGCGCGGTTGCTTTCCGAAATCACATTAGACGATGAGATGGGTAGGCAGGTGAGTCGGCGACACTTTTTAGAACGTCGAGGAGAAGGTGTCGGTATCATCTTGAACGAAAGCGAGGCATTGAGCGGGAAGACCCCTGAATATGAAATGTTTGACGAAGAATTGCGTTTGACGATCTTTGCAGCAGAACCACCACCAGTAACGAAAGAATAGAAAATCAATGCCTACACATCCGTTCAAAATCACAGCCATTGAAAGCCAACTCTACGAATGGGACAAACCGCCTATCTGGAACGGCATGCATGTCTATGATAAAGGCAGGCTGCATCTGGTGAAGGTAACCGCCAAAAGCGGGACAGAAGCGCACGTCGGATACGGCTTTAACGGCGGCACCGCTGCAACCCGTCCACTCTCCATATTCCCAAAGTTTGTAGACCTGTTTCGTCCCATTTTGATTGGTCACGATGTAACCGATACCGCCTATGTCTCACGATTAGCAGAGAACTACAAAATCTACGGACCCGGCGGGTATCACACACAGGGACTCGCAGCCATAAACCAAGCGTGCTGGGATGTCCGTGGAAAAATCGAAGGGAAGTCTGTTCACGCCTTACTCGGCGGCACACAGCAACGGATCCGTACCTATATCGCCGGTGGCTACTACGGTAGAGAGAAAGGGTTTGATGAACTCCGTGAAGAGATGTCGCGGAATATAAATGCGTTCAACGCTACCGCGGTTAAGATGAAGATTGGGGACCCCAATGCAGGTCTTGAAACGGACATCAAACGGATTGAGGTGGTTCGTGAAACAGTCGGCTCCGATATTACCGTGATGGTGGACGCAAATTGTGCCTTGTCCATTGAAGCGTCGCGTGCGTTTCTGCCCGCGCTACAGGCAAACAAAATCTTCTGGTTTGAAGAGCCGATTCATAGCCACGATTACCGTGGACATAAGGCATTACGGGCAACAGCACAAGATTACGGTATACGAATTGCCACCGGCGAAAACGGATACGGATTACACTATTTCCAAACACTAATTGATTATGACGGCGCGGATGTATTCAATCTGGATGTCGCTATCCTCCCCGGCTATGACTCGGCGATGCAGGTCGTCGCAGAAGCATTGGGAGCCGAAAAATTGATTGCTCCACACGGTGCGCAAGAGTTGCAAATCCATATCGCCGCAAGTCGAGACAATGGTCTGATGTTGGAATACTATCCACCGGCTGTTGATCCATTGCGCGGTGAAATGTTCCTCCCGCAGATGGTTTTAGATGCTGATGGATATGTTACAGTTCCGTCTCGTCCCGGCATCGGTTTTGAGCCGAATTGGGAACTGTTGAAGCATCATCGGGTTTAAGGGCACTGTTAAACGTGAAAATCAGTTGACTTAATTTGGGAATCCTGCTGTACTCTTCCCAAAATTCAAACCGACTTTGATCACAACCTGATCGAAACCATACCCTATCTGGAGGTAACAACGATGGAACGTTTGGCGGCGCGGCGAAATGGGTCGCTGGTCAAGGCAAAGTTCGGGACATGATGGAAGTCAGCTTAGATGTTGAAGCAGTCGGGAAACTGGCTGTTACCTGGGGTAAGTTGAAGGTAACCCGATAAACCATATTTCTGAATGCTGAAGTATAAATCGTGCTTTCTAAGTCTGGTGATTCTGTCGCCAGACTTATTTTTTGAGGTCGGGTGCAGTTGGAAACCGCCCTTACTCAAATTAGGTTTGGCAAAATTGGAAATCTTGCCGGTAGAAGAGGGAATGGTTCAGAGAAGCGGTGCTGATGTTTTTCCAAAGACTCGCGGGAGCCAGAGACTCAACTCTGGTACATACGTCACCAAAACAAGTGCTACCAGTAACAGCGCGATAAATAAGAGGACAGAACGGTAGAGCAGCACGACAGACCGATCAAATTTCATGCTGGAGATGAACAGATTCATCCCGACAGGCGGAGTTAAATATCCGATTTCGAGGTTGGTTAGAACAATGATCCCGAGATGTGCCTTATCAATCCCGAATTGCTCAGCAATAGGAAGCAGTAACGGCACCACGATAATTATCGCCGAAAAGATGTCCATCAGACACCCAATGATGAGCAAGAAGACGTTAAGTCCGATGAGTGTAATAACACGACTTTCTGTTGTTGATTGGATCCAGTCGAGGACGGCTGTCGGCACATCAAGCGTGATGAGATAGTTTGTCAACCCTAAAGCGATACCCAGAATAATAAGGATTGCACCAACAAGTAGGGTGCTCTCCTTGACAATACGCGGTAACACTCTCAATGAAATAGAACGGTGGATGCCCATTTCTACGATACAGGCATAGATAGCTGTTAGTGCAGCCGCCTCGTCCAATGTAACGATACCCGATAAAATACCGCCCAACACAATAAACGGCAGCAGGAGTTCCCACTTCGCTTCCCAGAGTGTTCTTAGGAAAACCGTCAAATCAAACGGTGTTGTCTCACTCTTTTTGATAACACTCCATCCACAACAATAGAAACTCAGAACACCGAGAATCAGGAGACCGGGAATAATCCCCGCGAGGAACATTCTGTCAATAGGAACCTGGGCGATAATCGCGTAGAGGATGAGCGGAACGCTCGGTGGAAAGAGCAGCCCGATACTCCCAGAAGCCGTTATCAAGCCGAGAGAAAATTTTTCGTTATAGGTTTGCCGCAGAATCGGATAGACCAATCCGCCGAGTGCGATAATCGTTACGCCGGACGCGCCTGTGAAAGTAGTAAAGAAAGCACACGTACCGAGAACAACGACAGCAATACCGCCCGGTAACCAGCCAACACTCGCACGCGCGAACGCAACCAACCGTTGCGGTGCCTTCCCTTCAGCGATAATGTATCCTGCAAAGGTGAAGAGCGGGATAATGAGGATTGTCGAATTCCGGGTGAGCCGGGTGAAATCAATTAGGATTG
>JAPPDN010000816.1:0-1454 GCA_028824575.1 Candidatus Poribacteria bacterium
ATTCTGAAAGATGCTGGATATACAGGTGTCATCTCACTGGAGTTGTTTAATCCAAACTATTGGGAGGAAGACCCCGCAGAAGTCGCACGCATCGGCTTAGAAAAGACGAAATCCGTTTTGTCTGGTTCTTAAGCGGCGCAGAAAACATAAATTTCACTTCTTCGCTCCGCTATTCCCTTTGGTGTTTTGTTAATAATCGTTAATGGTCGTGGATTCTCGGATAAATTGTCCCGACGCAATCGAAAATAGGTGTTGATTTTCTACGCGTGTGTGGTATAATAGTAAAAATAAGTTGGCGAAGATCTAAGAGATACCAGCGGATGAGGAGTCGTCGGAAAGTGGAGACAGAAATGGTGAGGTTAGCAGATGAAATCTCCCAAATTCGTCTCGCCTGTCCGGCGACAAGGAAACATCATGAAAAACGTTGAACTTAAACAACAAGCGATTGCTTATATTGAGCAACTTTCGACTGAAAAACTCGAGACCGCCCTTAACTACCTCGTTGCTCTTCGGAATTCTGATCTTTGGGCACCCGAAGCGGAGTCGGAAAAACGAAAAAGTTCGGATAAGGCGGCTCCACTCCTTTCATTGGCAGGAACGTTGGAATGTGACGAGGAGAACATCAGTGATCGCCACGATGAGTTGATCGGTGATGGGTTACTAACAGAACTATGCGGGCATGCGGATGAATGAGGTCTTTGCGGATACCTCTGGATGGGCTTCTTTCTTTCGAGCGCAGGAACGCCATCATGTGAGAGCTGTTGCCTTAATGACACAGTGGCAAGAAGAAAATCGGCACGTTGTCACGACAAATTATGTACTGGGTGAGCTCATTGCCCTTTGTGAGCGTTTGCGTGTGCCACGTTCGAGGGGTGTTTCTTATATCCAGAGCATTCGCACCGAGACGTGGATCGAAATCGTACATATAGACGAACAACTTGATATCCGAGCGTGGGAGTTACTGGAAAACAGGTTGGATAAGACGTGGAGTCTGGTTGACTGTGCGAGTTTTGTTGTCATGGAACAGCGGGGCTTAACGGATGCGTTAACAACGGATTATCACTTTGAGCAGGCTGGCTTTGTCCGGCTTCTTTTCTGATTTGAAATAAGGTCGCCCACTTTTGGATTTGGCGAAAGTATTGCTATAATTGATTGTAAGAAATTATCTTTTGGATACTGCGGACAATCGCAGCGTGATGTATAGTAGGAAATCAAACTTATGACTTATGTTGATGGATTATTGTCGTCGTTGACGCGTGTCAAGAAAGCACGCTCATTACGCGCCGCCTCTTGGGATACGACAGGCAGGAATAACGATGCATGGAATGTTGAACCCGGTGAAACCCGCGTCATCGCAGACATTCAAGGACCAGGGTGTATCAATCACATTTGGATGACCCAGCCAAACGGTTATCGCAATGTACTGATTCGGATGTTCTGGGACGATGAGGAAC
>JAPPDN010000816.1:1464-7835 GCA_028824575.1 Candidatus Poribacteria bacterium
TGAGGAACACCCAAGTGTCCTCTGTCCACTGGGCGACTTCTTCGGACTCGGCAACGAGATCGTTAATTCTTACGATTCTATTCCCTTCTCCGCTTCCACGCACCAAAACAATACATTCAATACAGGCTGCGCACTCAACAGCTACTTGCAAATGCCCTTTAACCGCAGCGCGCGGATTGAACTCGTCAACGAAGGCGATACAACCCATCGTCAATACTTCTATGTCGATTATGAACTCTATCCCGAACCACATGGTGAGGACATTGCCTATTTTCACGCGCAATTCCATCGCGAAAACCCGTGTGACGGATGGGGACATGAAATTACCGTGAATACTCCCGAAGCCAATATCATCAATGCAGCACGGCCCGCTTGGGCCAACCACCCCCTCATCTCCTCTAATTACCTCATCTTATCTGCCGAAGGCAGAGGTCATTATATTGGTTGTAACCTATCGGTTACCAATTTTCAAGGCACGTGGTGGGGCGAAGGCGATGATATGATCTGGGTCGATGGTTATAAATGGCCTCCCGACTTGCACGGCACGGGTTCAGAGGATTACCTTAACCAAGCCTGGGGGATGCAACAAAACGCCTTTGCACATAACGGCTCCTCTATCCACGAAAATAACACCGACGGTTACCAGACCTCTTATGTCTATCACATCGAAAACCCTATCCGCTTTGAGAAGGAAATTCGAGTTACGATAGAGCACGGGCACGGTAATCACCTCAGCAATGAGACATCCTCTGTCGCCTATTGGTACCAAATTGAACCGCATGCCCCCTTCGGCATTTTGCCTGTTGCACAACGTAAGCCGGTGCTGAAGGATGAATCTGGTGCATGGCAGATTGAGGCATCCGCCCAAACACCATCAGCGGAACTCGTGCTCAACGATGAGATGAAGCAGATGAAACAGAAATGGAGCGAAAAAAAATAAATGCTCACTGGTTTTCAACAGTTTTTAGCCGCTTGCATCGGGCAAACAGAGGACGAAACGGATCAACCCGACGATGCACAGCGCGATGACGAACCCCAAACGGAATTGGAAGATAATTCCGTAGATGATACTGAACCCACAGATACCGCCGTTCCCGAAGGTGCGGAAACCGAAGAAAACGACACACCGTCCCCGATGGAAGAAGCACCACCGGAGGACGATACCCCTATTGTCACTGTAGACGAGAGCACCGAAACGCCTACAGACAGCAATGCCGAGACTGATGAATCAAGCGGTGAGATTTCCGACACTGCATCCACCGATAGTGATGAGCCGTCCCCATCATTAGAAACTGCTGATTCGGTTTCCGAAGACGACACAGAATCCGAGCCAGAGATTTCGGTGCCTGAACAGGAAACTGAGGACACTGTAGAAGACAGTCCGCAAGCTGCTGATAGCGAAGACGCAGAAACTGAAACGCAAGCAACGGAAAAAAGCGACGATGCTGAAACAGAACCTGAACGTCCGCCATTGGAATTGGGGATTGTTGAGGAGATTTACGACTTTGTGGAGATGTTCGGACAAAGTACTGTTTCTGGGACAGAGCAGGCATCTGCAAGCGGGACAGATTGCGCAGGTGGTGTCACAAAACCTGCGATCTTTGAACATCCGACACCAACAGAAACCGCAAAAATTGACTATACCCTTTCACTTCCCGATATTGATGCCGAAGAAAAACTTTTCTTACACTTTTCTACCGGCTTGCGAGACGGTGTTGTGTTTGACGACGAGGCGCGACAACCCGGTGGCGTGAAATTCGCTATTGAAGTTTTCGACCTGCATAATAATGTAGGCTTGGAAGCCACACCAGACAGATGTTTTGAATCTGTATCTAAGGAGTGTCGTTGGACAGAGGAAGGAATTGATCTGACACACTACGCAGGCAAAGAGATCGTCATATCATTTTTGACGGAATGCAACGTAGAGGGTAATAGTAACTACGCTTGGGCGTTATGGGGCAAGCCGCAGTTACGTAAACTCAAACAGACCACTCTCCGAAAGGGAAAAAGAGATTCGGAACCCGAACTTCGATGCGGCATTGCGGTCCTACACTTCAGCGATGAAAAAACGCAGCTTCTTGAGTTCAACCAACCGACATCAACGGCGGTTTCTGCACTAACCGACTTTTGCCTCGAATCTATAGCATCAGAAGAACCACCCGTCAAGGTATCGCTTTATACGGCACTCCCTAAATTAGAGATTGTCAGTGTCGGTGCGACAAACGCTGTCGTCGCTGCAGGTGAAGACTTTGAAATACAATGTACACTTCGGAATACTGGCACCGCGCCGCTCGGTAAGGCAGACGATGTCCGAGTTTCTATTAACGGTGTAAAACTAAGGCGTGGACGACCCAGACAAACGGTTAGAGAACTTGAGCCCGGCGAAGAAACCTCTTTTTTCTGGGTGGTCCGCCGTTTTTCACGACCAACTGTGACAACTGCCTCAGTTTCACTCAAATGCCAAACCGCAGCCGGTGAAGCGCGAGATACAGTTCAAGGTAGGATTCCAATTCGTACTGCATCTCCGAAACTTGAATCCAAAGTAGTGAAAGAACTGTACACCTACATGGCAGAAGACGGTAGTGTTGTGATGGGAAATAAAAACCTTCGCGTCGTTTTTGTTCGAGGGCCTGAAGCCACACAAACAACCGATAGCAAAGATGCTAAAGGTGCCGCTGCTCTTGACGAAAAGGCTACCGACGGCGGCTTTGAATATTATGTGCTATTTGTCGCGAAAGGTGGTAACTATCAACAGGTGGCAACCTGTCCAGCACTCTCTGAGGTTACCTACCTTGATGCTTCACAAAACCGTCAAACAGTCCAATTGGTTCCGACAGCGTATCAACTTGCAGGGAACAATCGCGGCGAATCCATTATCCGTCTCAGCGGCGCAGATACCGATCCTGATGGTGTCAACTGGAACTATGAGATGCGATGGACGCTTTCTGAAGATGCAAGACGGATTCAAACAGAATATCAGTTACAAACTGATGGCAATAGAGAACTCCTCGCTTTCCATGGTCCGATGCTGTATGCAGGGCAAGGACGGAATCGCGAGAAGAAGACAGCGGCACTCTTCCCTGGACTTGAATTCTTGGAGAGTGATGAACGCTCCTCAAGCACACGGGATGCAGTGCCGCCACTTGACAACCGTCTCGTGCCGCACCCCTATAAGATTACTGTACCAGTCATGGCTGTAGAGATGCAAAAGACGTTGGTCGGTATTATCTGGAATCCGCTGGAAACTTGGGATGGCGAAAACCAGACGCTCTCAGCGATATTCGCCTCACCGAATTGGCATCAGCATCAGAAAAACCATGCACTCGGGGTGTTCCTACCGACGATACCGACATGGGTTCAGGAGAATCAGACGGAGGCTTCCATTCCGTACCCGTTGATAGCGTCGCGTCCGGTGTCTATCAAAACCGAAATTATTGTTGATGGGAATGCTTCTATTTTAGATGTTCTGACACATTGGACAGACGCTTATGGCGCGCCTGAACCACTGCAACCGCCCCGCAGTGATGAAGAAGAAGTACGGCTTTCACGGCACGGATTTATGCACACGACATGGGACGAGCATACTCGAAAATCACGCCATTGTGTTGACTGGGCAGCGCACAACGAACCCGGTTTCGGCACGCTGCTCTGGTACGATTACCTCGCTACGAAAGATGAGCAGGTAAAAGAACGGGTGCTGGAAATTATGAATAATACCGTAGCCGATGCTGGACCTGGAGGCTTGGCGGCACGCGGCTCCTGTCATATCTTGAGATGGGAATTCCCGTTCTATATCGGCAACCTTGATGCGGCATTAGCTTACATGGAATCAGAGACACAGCAACGCATCGCTACACAAGAATCGGATGGAAGTTGGCGGTGGCATCCGACAAACGAAAAAACTGCCACTCTCGGAAAAGCTGGGGAAGCGGTACTTGGGACCTGTGCAGAATCGGCACTCCTGCTCCTCAAACACGCCCGGATTACGGGAAACAAAACCTCGCGTAAGGCGGGTTTGAAGGCACTTGGATTCATGAAACAATTCTCCGTCCCACGCGGCGCACAAATGTGGGAATGCCCGATGTACCAACCGGATGTCCTCGCAGCCGCACACGCAATCGGGGCTTATGTTGAAGCCTTTGAACTCACGCAAGAGAAAGCATACTTCAAGCGGGCAACCTATTGGGCAGAAACCGCACTACCGTTTCTCTACCATTGGCATTTGCCTGACCGACCCGGCATGCATTTCGCCTCAATTCCCGTTTTCGGAACGACTTTCTATACACACCCTTGGTTTGGTGTACCCGTCCAATGGAATGGATTGGTGCTCGCCTATTATCTACAACGTTTGAATCAACATACCGAAGATGAGCGATGGCATCAGATTGCTGAAGGTATTGCCATAAGTGCAATGTATCAGCAGTGGGAAGACGGTGAACTCAAAGGCACTTATCCCGATGGATTCTACGGTTTCTGTACCGAAGGCAAGGGACCACATCTGAATCCTGAGGATATTATGGTTAACGTTTATAAGCTTCGCGGTCTCGATCCGGGTATTAAAACCGCTATTGCTGGTGATATACATCTGAGTTCGGGCGCGAAGGTGGATGCCCTCACCTTAACCAACAAGGGGCAACTGAACTGGCAGCTTAGCTACGCTGAAAACGAAATAAGTTATGCCCTCATTGTTGGTTACGGACGTGCGCCACAAGCCCTTCGTGCAAGGTACCAATTCGCATCGTCTCCGGATGACACGCCAACCTCTAATGCAAAGAAACCTCCGAGTGATTCTGAATCTGCTGATGGACTCGGCAAATATGCCGAGACCGAGATTCCGCTTGTGCAAACACTTGAAGATGTTGAATCTGGATGGCTTTATATTGAAGATAAGGATACCATATTGATAAAGTACCTGCACCCCGCCGCGGATGTGCAGTTTGAAATCTTTTAACTATGGACCCCGGCTCTGATTTTTCCGTTGTCAGTACCAGTGTTTCTGATAAGGTCCATAATTGCTTCAAGGAGACTACAAAATGGCTAAGAAAATTGTTTTCACCACGTTCGTTCTGGTTACCGTAGCGATTGTTGCGCTTGTTCTGTTCACGCATAATGCAAATGCCCAAGCTGACGCAGCCGCGGCAGATACACCGATGGTAGACTTCAAAGTCTTGGGCGGTTTTATCATTGAAGGCGTTGTTTTTAGTATCGTCGGGTTAATAATCCTGATGGTCGGCTACAAAGTTTTCGACGTAGCGACGCCGTACGACCTAAACCGTCAGATCGCCGAAGAGAATAACGTCGCTGCGGGTGTCGCTGTTGCGGGTGTCCTCGTCTCACTCGGCATCATCGTCGCCGCTGCAATGGGTGGGTAGTTCGCAAAGGCGTAAATACTATGGACAATTCATTGAGCAAAACTTGCATCGTCCTGCATGAAAATTGCACGACAGCGTTAGCGCGCGAACGTATTGTTCCACAAATAGACTTGGCTTTTCTCGATCCACCTTTCAATCAAGACAAGGCATACAAGGCATGGGACGACAATCTCCCTCTAACAAAATATTGGGGGTGGATGCACGAGATCTGTGCAAAGGTGTATGCGTTGACTTCCGATGGTGGTGCAATTTATTTCATGCAACGAGAAAAAAACACAGAATTTGTGTTGCAGTGCTTGCGTGATACCGGATGGACTTTCCAAAACCTGATTGTTTGGAAAAAGAAAACCTCAGCAGTCCCAGGGTTGAAACGCTTCGGCAAACACTACCAAGTCATTGCGTTTGCAACGAAAGGGAAAACACCGCGTGTTTTCCACAGGTTACGCATTGATCCCCCACTGCCAGTAGGTTATAAACATGCACGCGAAAATGGTATGTTCGTTACTGACGTGTGGGACGATATCCGTGAGTTAACCTCGGGCTACTTTGCAGGCGATGAAGCGTTGCGTGATGCAGCGGGGAATCGCTTGCACAAACAACAAACCCCTATTCAATTGCTCCTTCGGATTATCCTTTCATCTACAAATCCTGGTGATGTTGTCCTCGACCCGTTCGCAGGCTCCGGGACGATGCTCGTCGTCGCGGAACAATTAGAACGACACGCAATAGGAATTGAACTTGACGCACATAATGTCGCGCTCATTCAAAACAGACTTGCCGAACAAAGAAAGTCAGATGATGTTTCTCACTTTTTCAAGGATTACGCCTGTACCCCAGACTTGGAAACTATTTGGGGTAAAACTGCACTAACGAGACAGTCCACCTCCTCCGAGCTATCTGTCTCGAAACAGACAACACTTTTTGAATCAAAACAGTAGATGACTTACTCAATTTATCACTTCTTTGTTGACTTGTGCCGGAAAAAAGAGAAACTGATCT
>JAPPDN010001019.1 GCA_028824575.1 Candidatus Poribacteria bacterium
AGGATGTCTGCCGCTTGGCAACGGTGCAGTCGCAATTGGAGACAATGTTGTTAATTTTTAGTGGGACACTGCTAACATTTTGAATCTGCACAGGTATACCGTACTCTCCAGATTTTCCCTTCCCGAAGTCTAATAGGGTGGGGAATGCGGTCAAAACAGGACGCAAATCAGACTGTTGTTTTTCGGAGAGAGCAAGAGTTTTACCTGTCCAGAATTCCAAAAAGCTGTCACGTGAGATAACGGTGACTGTGTCATGTAGGGAAGCTTTCGGACCGTCGAAGATGCGCACCCACTTGTCGGTCGTGTGTTCTACAACGATGAAGTGTCCTACGGTGCTATCTGCCGCCGAGGGGTTTTCATTCTCAAAGGTCGTTTTCAGATGTGCGATGACAGGTGTGTTAAAAGTTTGCAGCTGTGCATAAGTCAGTTTAACACCTTGCAATTCAATCCCAAACTTCTTTGCACAAGTAATGAGCTCCGCAAAACTAGCGATGCGACTCCCCTCCTGTTTCTCTTTCAGTGCCGTGTCGGTTTTGTCCAGTGACATCTCAATCCCTAAAAGCGTTGCAAGGTGGTAGAGACTTACAGCACCACAAGCATGTTTACTATCTGCAGCGAAAGACGTTGGAAGCAGAAGGCATATTATAAGAAAGGTGCTGACGAAAAGTTTCATTATCTCTCCTCTGTTTCGGGTTTTTCTATACTATCGCTAAAGATCGATGGAAGATTGAGACGTTTCTGTTTACCGTCTTTATCGGCGTAGATAATTCGACGCGCTTCAATCCGGGTCATAATGAGCTCTTCTAAGAAAGTGTCCCCTGTTTTTACGATAAGCCTTCGGTATTTCGGGTGGTTGCTTTTCAAAATAGCGGTACTCTTAGCAGGATCAGCGTACACAATTGTTCCGACGAGTTCCAATTTGAGCGTCCATTGATATTCCCTATAACCGAGGGGACGGAAGATATTGTTATCTACAATCACTTGACAATAGGGTGGCAGTTTCACAAAAGCGCGCTGTGGCATCCGGGGCGTTCTTCTACGTTTCGGTGCGGGTTTGCCGAGTTTTTGATAGAGTTGCTGCCGCAATTTCTCACGAAGGGTAGGATCCGCCCTGAGATCATCAAGCGTAGCACTCTCTTTTTTCAGCAGATCTCGTATCAACTGTGGCGGTGTGTCTTTGGTATTTCCGAAGGTAGCGACACTAACAGAAACTCCCAAAGCACACAGAACACTGAGAATTTTTAAAGGCAGATTCATTGGTGCCCTTCCAGTGTGTGTATGATTTTTGGAAAATACGCTTTTAAGTCAAACTTCGGGCTATTCTCCATAGTATGGCAGGTAAGACACGTTGCTTCCGTTACTTTACCATAGCTTGTGTTGATAGTGTTTGAAGTTTCGCTCTGTTGTTTCACATGTGTCCTGCCAGCACCGTGGCAGTTTTCGCAACCGACATCACGGTGATTTGGGGTTTCTTCAATGGAGAGAAACCCACTTGAAAATCCAAATCCGACGGTATGACAAGTTAGACAATCCGGATCGGTTTCATGTCCGGCAACCTCCAAGGTATGATATGCATGGGCATGTTTGGTCACCTTCCATGATGTCCACTCGTTTAGGTGACAGGTCTTACAAGTCGCATTTCCGACAAAACGGGCAATTATTTTTTCTGGTTTTTGAGGCATAGATGCAGCGAGATTCGCATCGGTCACCATCTGTTGATACAACGTTAATAACTTTATCATTCGTTGTGAATCGGGAATCTGTTCATTTAGCAGATGCTGCTGTGGATCCTCAATGATTGGATGTCCATTGATGTCGAAATAAATTCTCACGCTACAGATAGATTTTCCTTTAGTTCTTGTATTGACAAATTGACGATCATGTAACGTGGACGGTGGTACCATCTCGGTGTTGTCATTGCTGACAACGACAATATCTAATGTTGGAAAGTTGTTGTGCAATTTTGATGCCTCAACCTCTGTTCCATTAAAAAGACAGACAATCACGTTAGCATTCTCAGTCAGCTCGGGCATTAAGGTTGTCAAAATCGCATTGGGTTCCCGAATTAGCAGATCAGTATTCTCAGCATAGACTATATAACTTGGCGAAATTAACCCGACGATGGCTATTTTAACGACATCATCTGGCAATTGCACCGTGTGCAAAAGGTAAGGTGTGAACGCCGGAGAAGTTCCTTGATAAAGGTTTGCGCTTATTAATGGAAGCAGGTTCTGTTCTGAAAGAGCAGTGAGCTGCGCGGTGCCGAGTTGAAGATCGCGTTCACCGACATTGTAAGCGATGTATTCCATGTCAGTCAATGCCAAAAAGCCGATTTCTGCTTTCAGTTCGGATTGCGGGGAGGCATCTTCTATGAAATTACCGTTCGCAATAGACAGGACAATATTTTCATTTTCGCGAAGGTGTTGGAGAAAATTATCTCGCCGGGCAATACCACCCAGTTGCCCTTCACTACATCCACAGGGTTCCAGATACCCAAGTTCGCCACCACTAAAAACGAGTGTCACTGTATTTCGGTATCCACTGGATTTCGATGTGGAGTTAACTGTCAAGGTGAACAGCGTGAGAACGAAAAGCAAAGAGTGAATTAACACGCGCGGAGAACGGCAGACTTTCCAGAACGCGCACCACAAAAAATCTATGAAGTGTTGGAAACTTGTGAGAAGTACTCGGCACTCTGACATTTTCTGTTATAGATCCGGATTAGTAAACTCTCCTAAAAGGGTGTTCACAAAGTACGTAGCAACTTGAATTATTATGAAGTCATATTGAGGAAAACATAAGGATGTAGTAAAATAGGGAAAAGAAGGTGATGATTTATGTCCCATTCTTTCCACTTCAGATACCTATTCACTTTGAGTTCTTACCTCTTACTCGCTATGAGTTCTATATTAAATATCGGAATAAGTCGTTTTGGACTTGAGAAGATTTTTAAAAATTGACAAAGAATCACTTATTGCTGCTTCTCTTTAGTATAAACAGACATGAACACTTGCCTAATGCAGAACATCAACGCATCGAAGTAAAGGTCCATTTTCTTTTCTTCTATCATAACTTTACCCCATAACTTCCCGCAGAAACTGACTGAACATATCAGTATCTCGGTTGTTATACTTATAGCACGCCTCTGCGAGATATAGGGGTGTGTATCCTGTTGAATAGTGATGGTGCTTACCATGCCCGCTTGACGAAAGACCAGAAGCCTTCATGGACAATTTTCGGTAGCATAGAAAACCGTTAGACTGTGCGGATGTCCGCTACCCATCGTTATTTTTCTCCAAGTTCTGAGCTGTGTGAAACTCGTAGAAAAATCTCTTGAACTTTGAAAATTCGACCAAAATGTGATACGAATTGTCCAAAATATACGACTCGTGCCAGTTAACTCATTGTTTTTGTTATTTTCACAGATATTGATATTGTCCTATAAACATATCGAAGAAACACCCAAGCAAATAAACCCTACGGGACTAAAAAGCGGTGTTAATGACATCCTCCTATAAACATATCGTCCCTACGGGACTAAAGATCGTATCCATATATGAAAATTATAGACAAAACGTCATGTTTATGTGAAACAATATTTTACAAATAGTTATTTAGCACAACTTGTAAACTATAGTATTATAGGCTTATGAGCAAGAATCGTGCCAATTGGTGAAATCGTGATATCTATCCCTGTTATAACTTTGTCTGTCAAGGCGGCCCGTGGGATCCGGGCTGGACGGAATATGATCGGGTTGATTAAAGTTGTTTTTCGTCAAGTGTCGTAAAATACAACACATTTAGAAGCAGTATGGATTTCGGAGCCTTTGATATAGCAGGTTCAAGCGTATTGTGCCGTAAAATACAACAGTGTCGTATATTACAACACATTTTACGGTCGCAGGTTATGTTTCTCCATTTTCTGATAAAGCGTGGATCTATCAATCCCCAATGTCCGTGCCGCAGCGGAGATATTACCGCCCGTCGTTTTGAGTGCTTTGATAATGGCTCTCCGTTCAGCTTCCTTAAGCGTAAGAATATCGGTGGCATCCATCGGGTCACTTGTAGCGAGTTGTGAACCCCCTCGCGTCTGATGTAAAAGGAGGCTTTGGGGTTGCAGTCGGTCCGTTGTCTCATATAAAACTGCCCTCTCAACGGCGTTTTCCAACTCGCGCACGTTACCGGGGAAGTCATGCTGCATTAACATTTGTAAGGCATCAGTAGAAATGTCGCGAATGGTTTTTTCAGTGGCTGCGGCATATTTTTTCAGGAAGTGATCTGCCAAGATTGGAATATCTTCGCGCCGATCTCTCAGAGGCGGAACCGTGATAGGGAATGCCGAGAGGCGATGGTACAAGTCTGGACGAAAGAAGGCCTGTTGGATGGAAATCTGTAAATCCCGATTCGTAGCAGCCAAAACACGGATGTCAATGGAGATGTTGCTTGTGCCGCCGATCCTTTGAAATTCTCGTTCTTGTAGGACACGCAGCAACTTCGTTTGCAAAGTGAGTGGCATATCCCCAATTTCATCAAGAAAAAGTGTCCCGGTGTTCGCTTGTTCAAACATTCCGATCCGCCGCTCGGTTGCCCCGGTGAAAGCCCCGCGTTCGTGGCCAAATAACACACTTTCAATCAATTCGGCTGGTATTGCAGTACAATTGATAACAACGAAGGGTCCTGCTTTTCGCGGACTGTTATCATGTATTGATTTTGCGATCAATTCTTTGCCGGTCCCGGTTTCGCCTTGAATCAGGACGGTAATATCCCCTGCTGCTGCTATTTGAATCTGAGTGAATAGGTGCTGCATTTTCTTGTTTTTGCCGATGATTTCGCCAAAGGAATGGTTTGTTTCAAATTCGTTCTGTAATGCCATGATACCCGCCTTCGTGAAAGTTAACGTGAGTTCAATGTAACCGTTAGTTTGGTGTAAACGGTCTCGTTCCGTAAAACCACAAATTAACAGATTCTGCTCCAAAAAAAGTTTCATCGGACGCTTATAGCCCAAGGATTGATACTTCCCATTGCTGTGATACCATCAACCCTCTTTATAATTAAGGACACAATTTTGGAGAGAAAAGGTGCATCCGTGCCGAAATTGGTATGCACAGACTAACAGTCTATGCTACAAGTGAAAAATATATTCATCACAAATCGTATAAACATGCGTCTAACGCTATATTATATAGAGCCTTTTTTTACCACTTTTCGTGCATAAAATGAAAAAAATGTCATAAATTATCCAAAAATCAGGAAAAAATGCTAAATTTTACGAAAGTTTGGACGATGTTATATCATTCAAGCAACCTCTTCAAAAGGCAGCGTCGTATTTTGCTGAAATGAGGTGCTAATATTCTGTGAGTTTATTTTTCTCTGAAACTTGTAAAAAATCAGAACTCCCTTCTTATAATTAACGTGAGCTCGGTATAAACATTTAAGTCCGCTATAAGTGAGAATATCGTGTAAATAATGGTTTGGCAGTAAAGAGAACCCCCTAAATCCCCCTTATCAGGGGGACTTGCAGTCTGTTTTCTGATCCAAAATTCTTAAACCGAGCTCACGTTATAATTAAAAAACACAATTTTTTGACGAAAGGGGGCATACCGTTAAAAGTTTAGGCTTTATTCCAATAGGAGCACTCGGTGATTTGTGCTTAGGGTTTTCTGAATATGAATGGGTTATTATATAAGGCGTTTAAGGTGGGCAAAACGGTCACTTTGGTGTGAAAAAAATGCTTTTTTCTATTGCGGTGCCATCACAGTTAATCCGCCCTTGATAATCTCAATTGTGGCGGGGGTTTCGCACATCGGTTCACCATCGGCATAGAGCAGTATCGGTGGGTCGGTTTCAATCTTTAAAGTCCGGGTCTGGTGCATGGATACTGCTGGGTGTCCGACATGGCCGCCCCAGAAAAGTGTTACTAAGAGTCGGAGTACTGTCAAAGAGGAAACGGGTCGGACGATACAGACATCGAAAAGTCCATCATCAATACGTGCATCCGGGACAATCTGAAACCCCCCACCGTAGCGGCTTGTGATGCCGGTAGCGGCGAGGAGGAGTGGTCCCTCATAAGTACCAAAATCGCCTTCAAGACGGACAGCTGGAGGGTCGTAGTAGAACAGCGTCTCTACGGCTGCGTAAGCATAGGAGGCAGTGCCAGCAAATAGGGGTGTGCCTTTAGCAGCACGACGACTTACCTCTGTATCGTAACCGCAGGTCGCAATGGTGGTGAAATAGTTGTCAGTTATCAGTTGTCGGTTATCAGAGGAGATAGTTGTCGGTTGTCGGTTGTCAGTTGTCGGTAACGGGTTTTCGTTTAACAAATCCCTCTTTAACTGATAACCGTTAACCGAAGACCGATAACCATCTTGCTGACTACTGTTATAGCAGCATCCTAAGTCTACACGGATAGGGGTGCCAGATAAGAGGGTTGCAATTGCAGCCTCAGGCTTCAGTGGGATACCAACCGCTGCGGCAAAATCGTTGCCGCGCCCACACGGGAGCACACCCAAGGTTACATCCGGAGCCATCGCGATACCGTTGACGACTTCGTGGAGCGTTCCATCACCGCCGCAAGCAATTACGTGTCGCGTGTCATCAGCAACGGCTTCTTGTGCGAAACGTTTCGCATCGCCAGATGCCGAAGTCAATACGAGTTGTCCGTGTTGCCCGGATTCGGTAAGGGCAGCGTAGCCGTGCTCAGCAACATTTTTAGCATGTCCCTTGCCGGAGATTGGGTTTGCGATAATAACAAAGTCGTTCATTTGTGATTTTTTGTGTTTGTAGTAGGGCAATTCATTGCCCGTCTTCCTGTTCCGTTTGTAGTAGGGCAATTCATTGCCCGTCACACCTAAAAACGTGTGATAATGCAGATTGCATTTGGGCGAGTACGCCGCGATGTCCGTCGCATCTGGGCGAGTACGCCGCAAAAATCGTAATACTACGAACTAAACTACTTGAAGAAGGGCAAACTTTACAACGCTCCATGAAGCACGTGACTAACTTAACCAATCCCAACCTTTTCCATAATCATGAACAGGATAAGCTCGCCAGAGATCCCGTAGCCATTCAATACCAAAGTGCTTTTCATACCAACGAAAACTTGAACAAACCCAATCCACCGGTTTTTTTACGTAACCATGCTTTGTGGGATTATAATGGATATAATTTAGTGTGGTATAATAATGGCGTTCATTGCGAATCTGTCGATCACTGAAAAGATGCCAAATTTTTCGACCTGTCAGTTTGTCACGCCGATTCAACTCACGTGCTGTACGGGCATGGACTTTACGCAAAGGTGCACTAATAACCGAAAGCGGTTGACACTGAACCAATAGATGATAATGATTTGGTAACACAACCCAACTGCTAATAGGGATCTTAGCGATTTGAAGTTCTTTTTGTAATTCTCTAAGAAGCCACGCTTGCTCTTCTTCAGTACGAAAATATCTTTTATGTTCATAAGTAGCCGCTGTAATCAGGAACCAACCTTTGGCGAGACGGAAGTGAGGTGGTTCATGGAGCGGTAAACGGCGCGTTTGCCGCTGATGCAGAGTTTCGGCTTTTTGTTCAGGTGTTTGTTTACGATAATTGTACATATCCCAAGCGTTTTGGAACGGGCAATGAATTGCCCTACTACGAACAATGATTAACCTAACTCTGATATACGGGCAATGAATTGCCCTACTACGAACAATGATTAACCTATATGAATCGGACTCACTTAATAACAGCGATTTTGCCGATCTTTTTTTGGCTATCGAATTCAAGGACGTAGATATAGATGCCGGTGGATATATCTGCGGTGTTATTACTTG
>JAPPDN010000245.1:0-4239 GCA_028824575.1 Candidatus Poribacteria bacterium
CTTTTCCGACTCTTGTCCCACCGTAAAGCGCGGTTTCCCCAGAATCACCAAATTTAGTGTAGATTTTCATGTCAATTCATTATATACTTTAGAGAAAAAGGAGTCAAGTTAAGTATGAAAATATCGGGCAAAATTCAAAAGGTTAACGTTGTCGATTTGCGGGTGCCTACATCGGACACACTACTCGGTTCGGATCCGTTCCATAAGAAGCCTAACTATTCCGCAGTGCTAACAACAATAGAAACAGATACTGGGCATCTCGGTATTTCAGTCGCCTTCACTGCTGGTGCTGGAAACGATTGGATCGCCTACGGTGTTGAAGACCTTGCGCAACTCGTGGTTGGGATGGAGGTGGACACTTTCGTTGATGATCCGGGTGCGTTTCATAGACTACTCATAGACCATCACCAGTTACGCTGGCTCGCAGACGGTGTGAATCGGATGGCAATCGGGAGCATTGTCAATGCGATGTGGGATGTCTGGGCAAAACTGGTGGATAAACCGCTCTGGAAACTGCTGGTCGATTTGCCACTGGAGAAAATTGTGCAGTCCATTGATTGGCGATATCTACGAGATGCCCTGACACCTGATGAAGCGGTGGAGATACTTAGCAAACACTGGGACAGCCGTGAAGTCCGTGAACAGAAACTCCGTCAACAGGGACCGAAGGCATATTCCACTGCAGGGTGGCTCGGTCTGACAGATGAACAGATTATTGAGACGGTGAACCAAGTGAAAGCGGCGGGACTCGACTGCTTTAAGATGAAGGTCGGACAGGACCTGGACTTTGACAAAAAACGACTCGCCTTTATTCGCGAAGCAATCGGACCAGATGCGCTTTTGATGCTGGACGCAAACCAGATTTGGGGGGTCGATGAAGCCATCGCGTATATGGAAGAATTGGCGGCGTTCAAGCCGACCTGGATTGAAGAACCGACAGCGCGCGATGATGTGATCGGCTTCGTAAAAATATCACGTGCTTTGGAGAAACACGGTATCGGTGTTGCTACGGGGGAACAGGTGCCATCGCCTGTTATTTTCAAACAGTTGATTACGAGCGGAGCGATCCAGTATTGTCAGATTGATGCAACCCGGTTGGGAGGCGTTAACGATGTGTTGGGAATCATTTTAATGGCGGCGAAATATGAGATACCTGTCTGTCCGCACGGTGGCGGCATCGGGTTATGTAACATGATTCAACACTACGCCATCTGGGATCAAATTTGCGTCGCCGCGCATTCGGATACGCAGGTGGTTGAATACCTCAACTTCCTACAAGAGGACGTTTTCCTGCATCCGATCCAAGTTCGGGATGGTGCCTATGTTACACCAACAGTGCCGGGCTGGGGGCTTGAGATGTACCCAGACTTTGTTGAGAAACATATTTATCCAACAGGTTCAGTCTGGCAAGGCAGAGAGGCATCTGGAGGGATAACGTTTTTGGCGTAATTACCCAAAACCTATACAAGTAGGCGCGCTATGCCAGCGCGCCTTCACCCGTAAAACTTTACCTATGGCATAATCAAGCAACTTTTTAATTTTCATTTTGCGAATTGGTTTGGTCGTTCTGATCTTGTGATCGGTTCAACTGATTTTTGATATCTATCAGTGTATCATTAATAGAAAACAGAATTATCAAGAGTTCGGAGCAGATACGAACGACGATGGGACCAAGGATAAGCCAAACGATTCCTGCGAAAATCATCCCAGGATCAGGACCTTCAAAAATTCCGAGAACGATTTGAACAATACCTCCAATGATACAACCGAGAACTCCGAGCCAAAATAGCACTTGGATAATGATCGGCGTGATCATTTTTTTGAAATTCCAAAAATCTTTCATGTGGATTACCTCTGTCCAAAAATCTCTCATGTGGATTACCTCTGTTTAATTCATCAAACGACGGGTCAGCCTTTCGCACTTTCGGCGCGTTTTTTATATGCCGCCGCGCCGGATGTAATCCATCCACCAACGCCTGTCATTAAGAGTCGCACCCCTGCCTTGACATACTTCTCAACCATAGCATCGAGTGCCAAGGTGCCAGCAACCCGTCCCGCCGCTTGGATGCGAGCGAGTGCTGAATCTATCGTATTCTGGACATCTGGATGCGTTAGGTTCCCAATATGCCCCATAGAGGTCGCTAAATCCGACGGGGCGACGAAAAACACGTCAATATGATCGACGGTAAGAATTTCGTCCAGATTGTTGACAGCGACGATATCTTCGATGAGGACGATGACAAGTGTCTGTGAATTGGCTACGTCAAAATAGTTGTCTACACCATAGCCTTGGCGACTGGTATACATCCCGCGGTGACCAACGGGTGCGAACTTTGTGCCATCCACGACGTTTTGCGCTTCCGCTTTCGTGTTGACGTGCGGGACAGCAATCCCCATCGAACCACAGTCAAGCGTGCGGTAGATCAGTGCCTGATCGTTGCGATTGACACGTGTGATCGAGGTCATGCCCCAGAGGTCGCATGCGCGTGTTAGATCGCCGATTCGCGACGCATCGACAGCACCGTGTTCACCTTCCAGCCATACGCCGTCGTATCCGTTTGGACCGAAGAGGTCTATATCGTCAGCATTCGTGAGTCCTGAGATGACGTATGCGAGGTCGCCATCTGCTAATTTTTCTTTAACGCGATTTGGTCTTATTTTCATAAATCTCTCCTGTTAGGTTGTTATCTTGGCAGTAAAGAGTATCAGGAATCTCGAAAATTGTCCATAAAAAAGTAAAGTGCGCACTTGGAAAGCACGCACTTCGCGTTTAGGTTGGTAATAGCCCATACGTTTGATAGATTGACCTACTACGAACCTGGATGTCAATGCCGAGAATAGACGCCGTTGTCTATTCACTACTCGGACCGGCACGCAGCAGATGGATACCCATTGCGATATTCAACGGCGGGAGTATGGCATCAAAGAGGATCCATACTAAACTGCGGGTGTCCATACCGACAGCCGTAAAGTCTGACGCAGCACCCATGATGCTGAACCAGTTCCAGAAGAAGATTATACCTGTGAAAATGAACCCGTAGAATAACGTGTTCGCCGCTATAAACTCTTGGACGCTTGAATTCTCACCGATGCCACGCATACGAATGTAACCGAATATCAACCCCAAGATTATCGAAATGGCGGAGAGCGGATTGATGTAGTCCCAAGCGGAACTGTGCGGACTCTCATCGGTGGAGGTGTGGTAAATCGGCTCAAGTATTGTCTGGATGGCGACTATCGCCGCAATGACGATAAGCACAACCCCTATAAATCGCTTAAAGCCTTCCATGAAAATTTCTCCTTATTCCCTGATTGGGTCCAGTTAAATCCTACTCCAAGACGAAATTGGAAATAGCATTATTAATGGATGAAGTTTGAGGTTTTTAGCCTCTCGTTAACGAAACAAGAAATTACCTTACACTTCTTAAAACGGAAAAATTTGTCACATTCTCCTGCATTATACATTTTGCAACATAAAAAGTCAATTTTTTTACGAAAAAGTATATTATGGTTGTTTAAGTCGCGGATGATAGCGTTAGGGAAAAAATAGGGGAGCGTGAGAACAATACTTTAAGGTAATTGTCTTACTTGATCTTAGGCGGAAATAAATGTTCTAATTTCTGCGGCATGTTTCTCAAAATCGCGCTCGGCAAGAGATTTGAGGTTACCTAACTGCGTAAGGGTATCTATCTCCCAGCGATCGATTTCTGGATTGACGCGTAAATAATTGCCCTTTAGCAATAGTTTCGCTGTATATGCGGATGCTTGGGCTTGCAATGTCATCACGTAGGAGGTTAGTTTCGCGCCACCCCATCCGGTGAGAAATCCCCAACCCCGTCTTTGCCGATACATGTTTGTTGAATGTCCTGTACCGATGGAGAGCATCCGAATTTTTCGCGCCTCTTTTCCAAACACTGAGAGTACCTCTGTAGCGGCAATTGCGGAAGGGTTGTTTGCCCATAAGCAGCCGTCTGCTAACAAGAGGTTGTCAACGGACTTTGGGGCAAAAAATGTGGGTGCAGCACAGGAAGCGAGGATAGCGTCTCGCAAACAGACTTCTTTATTTGTAGGGGGCGTACCCTCGGAATCACGACTTCCATAATTGGATCTAAAAATGTGGACTTCACTTTTGGCGATCTCTGAACTTGTTAT
Organism: Candidatus Poribacteria bacterium; assembly: GCA_028824575.1. Classification (GTDB taxonomy): domain Bacteria; phylum Poribacteria; class WGA-4E; order WGA-4E; family WGA-3G; genus WGA-3G. Next base: position 4,153 of record JAPPDN010000245.1, read on the forward strand.
CATCAACGGCGTTGTTATTTCGCCGAGAGGCGTTGCCGGAATATGCTTGGCGATAACCTCGGCGAGTTGTTCGCTTGGATATTTGCT
>JAPPDN010000245.1:4249-7814 GCA_028824575.1 Candidatus Poribacteria bacterium
TTTTCGGGATTCGATACCATCTTCTTTTGAAGATGTGTGGTGTCTCGGTATCAAAAAGTTCGACAATATCCGCCATTGGGATGTCGGAGACAGCGGCACCAGCGATAATGGCACCTGTACTTGTTCCAACGATAAGATCGAAACAGGTTTTGATACGCGTTCCAAAAACCTCTTCAATTTTAGCGAGGAATTGGGCGGTGTACATGCCGCGGGTGCCTCCGCCATCTAACGCGAGGATATGAAAAGTGTCCGTGTTGTCCATAGTAATAGGCAGACTCCGCTCCGCCGTTCACAAAGTGCTGGTTATGAAAGGTTTCTATTCATCATCCTCGTCTTCAGGAGGTTCCCAATCAGTGGCGTTGAGTGCTTTTACGCGAGGTCGGAAGACTTTATCAAGTTTTTCAAGATTATCAGCGAGCCATTTATGCTGATTGGGCCAATCGGTTTCATCTGTTAGGTTGTTAAAACCCTGCGACACCACTACGTTTGGAATTTTTTCCTGCCATATAAGTGACTCACCGAATTCACTTTCAATCTTCTCACGTTCTTCCTTTAGCAGATAGAAGTGTGCTGACGCATTTTTTCCTGTCATATAGAGTTCAATGCAACAAAGTCCGTCGCGCTGCTTCCTCCATGCTGACATCGCGAATCTTTGACGTCCTATGTCGAAAATTAGGTGGCGTGTTGACTTCCGCTCCCGAGGTTGAAGTTGACTGCCTCTCTGGCTTATATAGTCCCGAAATTGTGCCCAAAATTTTTTCCTTTGTAATTGTGCCGGAGAAAAGTTTTCCGTTTCAGCGCGCCGTGCTTCCTGACTTATCTCGCGTCTCCAGTCGTTAGGACTCGAAACGATCTCAAATTGAGGAGCGCGGGCTGAGTCTCCTATCTGCCAGACCTTAATCTCAGCACCAAAGTATCTAAAACGTTCATCAGTAATCTCGTTTAGGTGATCAAGAGCAGCACGGTGTTCTTCTCGGAATTTTTTTGCAATCCAGATAATTGTATGGGCATCTAAACCTGCCGAATATGTCAAAATTTGGCCGAGATGTCTATGGTTTGTCTCTCCCAACTGGTTCTCAATTAACACCCACGTTTCATGTTCTGGATTTTCTATATTTCGGCACAAAATATCAGCACGGAAGTCTCCGACATATATCTCTTGTGCTTCAAGTTCAAGTTCCATGTTTAACGTTTGAGCAAGAAGATCGAGGTTTTCCTCCTCTGCCAGCCATGGTGTGAAATTTTGAGCCTCATCGGGCCAGATTTCGCGTAATTCAACTTCTTCCAGGCGGGAAAGTTCTTTAGACATAAAGTGCTATCTCCTTTTTTTCGCGAGGCAACTTCTAATCGTGTTCGCTCAGGGTAATCAGGCATCTATATTTGTAACGACGGTGAATTCTGGGGCATAAGGCGAGTCAGTAATTTGGAAAACTGCAAGCTCTACACCAAAAAACTGAAGGGCAGCGTGTGTGCTTTTGTTTAGCCAGTCAAGGGTTTCACGGTGTTCATCCCGAAATTCCGCTACAATCCAGACGATGGCGGCAGCATCCAGTCCAGCTGCATAGGTGAGAATTTTGCCTAAGTGTTGATGATTAGACTTTTCAAGTTGATTTTCGATGACTACGCGTGAGTTATCTGTCCTGTTCCGACACACGATGTCGGCTCGGAAATCTCCGATGCGTTTCTCTGCTGCTTCCAATTCCAATTCCATGTCCAGAGCTTCGGCGAGAAATAGGAGATTCTCCGCGAGCCAAGGTGTGAAATCCCGTGCTTCGTGGGGCCAAATGTCGCGCAACCGAACGCGGCGAAAGCGGTCGAATTTATGCATCAGCGCGTTTATCTCCCCCCAATTCGTTGAGTTCTTGAATTTCTGCTATAAGTTTAGCTTCAAGTTTCCTATCGTCAACCTCGCGTGCAAGCTTGAGTGCTGTTTCAAGATCTGTGAGTGCTTTCTTGTTGTGCTTGAGACGGCGTTCCAGTATACCTCGCTCGGCGTAAGCCTCAGGATACTCAGGCATTCGTCGGATCGTCTCATCATAGTCAGCGATCGCTTCTGTATACCGACGCAGTGAGCACTTTGCCATGGCTCGGTTCCAGTATGGAATAGCACTCTCCGGGGCAAGCTGAATTGTCTGGTCAAAGTCTTCGATCGCCCCTTCGTGTTTTCCAAGCATCAATTTCGCAAGCCCACGATTATGGTAGGCTTCTACTAAATCCGGGTTCAACCGCAAGGCTTTATCATGATCAGCAATTGCAGCCTCATACTTACCAAGTTTCGTCTGTACGAAGCCTCTATTTGTGTATGCCTTGGAATCCGCAGGGTTGAGACGGATCGCCTCATCATAGTCAGCAATCGCCGCTGCATACTGTCCGAGCGTATCTTTTACATTCCCTCGCCGCGTATAGGCTTCCGCATAATCAGGCTTGAAACGGATCGCTTTGTCATAAGCAGAAAGTGCTTTCTTTTTCTTCTCTTGTTCCAACAAGAGTGTGCCAATAGAAAACCACGAGCGGGCAGCGACTTCGTTATCAACCTCCTCTACGACATTCGCAAGCGAGTGCCATTTTTCAAGTGCTGCCGCGATTTTCCCCTCTTCTTGCAACAAATGTGCATCGGCAATTGCCTTATCTATCAGCGAAAATGTGGGTGGCGTTTGATATGCTTGCATCGTTTCCTCAACTTTCTCTGTGCTATCTTCAACAATCGGCTTTATTGATTTTTTACTCATCGGTTTGTTCCTCCGCCTCTGTCTTATTAACAAAATACCACATCTCTGTGCCAAAATCAACTGAATTTTATATTGACACAAACTCACAATTTCTGTAAAATGCCATTCAAAACAGCAGGAGAAGGAGAAATCATGAACCGTAGAAATTTTTTAATTCAGGGAAGTACTGCAGTCGCAGGATTGCTGCTTGCGAACAGTCCACTCCGTCTTTACGCAGACCACCACGAGCATGCACATAGCCATGGCCATACGTTGCCAAAACTCCCGTACCCGTACGATGCGCTTGAACCGTCTATTGACAAGCGCACGATGGAGATCCATCACGGCAAACACCATCAAGGTTATGTCAATAAACTTAATGCGGCGATAGCGCATTATCACGATTTGGAGCACCTGTCGATTGAGGTGCTGCTTCGGAATATTGATAAAGTGCCAGCAGACATCCGTCAAGCCGTTATCAACAGTGGTGGCGGACACGCCAATCACACGCTCTTCTGGAGCATTATGGTTCCCGGTGGTAGCGAACCAACAGGTAAAGTTGCTGAGGCGATTCAATCCACCTTTGGATCGTTCGATGCAGGCAGTGAGATGTTCGCCAAAACCGCGAAAACGCATTTCGGATCGGGATGGGCATGGCTTGTCGTTGATGATAAGAAGAAGTTGCAAATCTATTCGACATCGAATCAGGATAGTCCTTTGATGAAGGGACACACGCCTATCCTTGGTCTTGATGTTTGGGAACACGCTTACTATCTCAACTATCAGAACCGGCGCGCCGATTACGTTGATGCGTGGGGTAAGATCGTCAATTGGAAACAGGTTAACCTCAACTACCT
>JAPPDN010000878.1 GCA_028824575.1 Candidatus Poribacteria bacterium
CTCCTTAAAAGAGATAGCAGATTGGACCCCAGAGGACATCGAGGACGGTGATGCCGCTTTCCCTGACCTCACCTTTCTGCAGCTCCTATGCGGACGGTGCCGGACAGCAGAATTGACTTCTCGGTTCGTCGATTGCTGGGCAAACGACACCGCAGCCGTACTACTCGATTGCCTATTCCCCGAATTCAAAAGCGAAATCTGGCATCTCTAACCGCCATCAACCATGACAACACACTCGCACGCTATCCTCAACATAGCACTCCTCTCAGAGCGAGACAAACCGTTTCTGCACCGCTACGCCTTTATCGGCGCGGTCCTACCCGACCTACCCTTATTTATCTTCTTCATCATTGAAAGCATCATCCTTAGGACACCCGAAAACGAACTCTGGAGCACCCGATACTTCACCGAGGCGTGGCAAAATTTCTTCGACATTTTCAATTCCGTCCCACTGATCCTGATTCTGTTAGGGATCGGGTATTATCTGCTGAACTCCGAGAGAATAACCGTTTTCGCGTGGAGTCTACTGATCCATTGTGCCTTCGACTTCCTCACACACCACGACGACGGACACCACCACTTCTACCCGCTCTCCGATTTCGCTTTTGAAAGCCCGATCTCGTATTGGGATTCGGAGCATTACGGTCGCATCGTCGCGCCGATAGAACGTGTTGTCATCCTTGCCGCCTCAATCTACCTCTTCCCAAGACTAAAAACCCGACTTGCGCGGTGGTGTCTGGTAATCGTAAACGTCCTGTTCGTTGCCTCCTACCTCCTCTTTTTCTTATTCCGCTCACATTAATTCGTCTGAACCAAGATTTATGTGATTTAGGGATTTACTGTGATTACAAACCATCTTCAGCCCAACGAGGCGACAGGTGTGTAGACGCACAACTCCCTGAAAAAAACAAGTCCCAGCGGGGCGACATCTGTGACGTGAAGGATTTGATACCAAAATGGTGGAATTAGGAAGGAAAGGTCTGAACCAGGATTTACGAGATTTAGAGATTTGCCATGATAGCAGACCAACTCAATTGATGAGATGTTCAGTCGTCAGTTTTTAATTTTCATACCATTTCTAAATAAACGCCTCTCATTAACGAAAAACCGGTTCGTAGTCGCGCAATTCATTGCGCCCTTACATGCGGATACCTCATAGCGTTCCAAAGTCTCTATAATGCCACTTTATTTTTTAGATGTGGTATCAGTATATGCCATTTCAGTGGCATAGCTATCCGTACCGTAAACTGAATGTTGGTACTATTGGACAAAACATCTGAAAAAGCTTGTTCAAGTCGTGTTGTCACTGCAGGACGATTTAGTTTTCGATCGAAATACCCAAGCAAATAAATCCTATGAGACTAAAGAGGACTTTTGGGGTATACACAGTTTGTGTCTAAGACTCGACGCTCTTGAAAACCGCACCTACCAGCCCTGGGGAGAACAACATTACCTCTAAGATTTTCTGTATACAACTTCTCGATTTGTGGTATACTATTGCAGAACCGAAAGCATTTTGCTATTTGCAGTGAACTTGGAGGAAATTGCATGCATACACCACCAGAAAGAAAATGGGACGGGTCAGTTGTCCGCTATCCAGATCCAGCGATTGAGGTAATAGACTCTCGTTTCGGAAAATACAAGATTGGCAACTCCGTCGTTGAACGGTTATGGACAGGGTCGCGCTGGGCAGAGGGACCCGTCTGGTTCGGCGATGGCGGATACCTACTCTGGAGCGATATTCCAAACAACCGGATTCTGAAATGGGAGGAATCTACCGGTCAGGTAAGCACCTATCGAAAGCCGTCAAACTATAGCAACGGACATACCCGCGATCGGCAAGGCAGGCTTATTAGTTGTGAACACGGCGCGCGGCGTGTCACACGCACAGAATATGACGGGACAATTACTGTGCTAATGGACAGTTTCGATGGTAAGCCACTCAATGCTCCGAATGACGTAGCCGTCCACCCAGATGGGGGTATCTGGTTTACGGATCCGGGGTACGGTATTATGCTTAACTACGAAGGGCATATAGCGGAATTTGAACTGCCGACCTGTGTTTATCGCCTCAATCCGGATACTGGGGAAGCAACTGTTGCAACGGCTGAACTCGAAAAACCGAACGGTATCTGCTTTTCTCCAGACTATGATAAACTCTATATCGTTGACACCGGTGTTACGCACCAAGAAGGAACCCCACGATATATCTATGTCTATGATGTTATAGATGGTGAACGATTGGGCGAGCAAGAGGTGTTCTGCGATATGGCACCCGGTATTGCCGACGGTATTCGGTGTGATGTTGATGGAAATCTGTGGGCGAGTGCTGGATGGGTTGGTGATGGCTATGATGGCGTGCATATCTTTGCATCAGATGGAACGCTTATCGGGAAAATCCACCTTCCTGAAATCTGTGCGAACCTCTGCTTCGGCGGCGTGAAACGGAATAGGCTGTTTATGATGGGTAGTCAATCTCTCTATTCGGTTTATGTGGAAGCACAAGGTGTGCCGCTTTTTTAATCGGGATTACAAATCCCTCCTACAGAATGATGAACACAAACAGCCTTGAACATATCGACTGCCCTATATGTGAACAAGATACGGCAGAACCGCTTTTTGATAAAGACTCCCTGTCGGTGGTTATCTGCAAGCGGTGCCGGTTGCGGTATGTGAATCCGCGAGTGAATCGTCAGACGCTTGAGGCAGCGTACACCGAGACCTATTATCCTCCAGATAAAATGGAACGTATTCGTACGGATAACATGGAGTGGTTGCAGATGACCGAACGTCTCACAGAGTTGGAGGAACAACATCCAAGCAAAGGACGACTTTTGGATGTCGGATGTGGTATCGGGACTTTTCTCCATCTATCTCGTGAACACGGATGGGAACCGCACGGGATTGATCCGTCCAAGAGCGGCAGTGCGTTTGCGCAGGAAAAGTATAAACTTGATGTCCGGTGCGCAGATATCTTTGAGGCAGCCTTTCCGACTGCGTACTTCGATGCGATTGTACTTTACCACGTGTTAGAACATATTTCCGAATTGAATCCGTTCCTGAGTGAGTTACGTCGCGTTCTGAAACCGGGAACTGGCACCTTGGTTATTGAAGTACCAAATGGTGAGAGTCTACAGAGTCGGCTTCAGAAAGCGGATTGGCCGTACGTCCACCCACACGATCATCTCTACTATTTTTCAGCACGTTCCTTGCCGAAGTTGCTTCGGAAGCACGGGTTTGATGGCGTTACGTTGGGTAAACCGAAGCGCGTGAGTCCAACAACAGGTCTTCGTTTCGCGCTCCGTCAAACGGCAACTGCCACGTTAGTTCGGTTTCATTTAGGTACAGTGATTCGGGTGTATGCGAGTTAATGTGTGTCTCATAAGCTATTTGCCAGAATCCCCTAAATCTCCCTTATCAGGGGACTTTAAGAAAAATTGTTTGGAGGAAACCCCCTAAATCCCCCTTATCAGGGGGACTTTAAGAAGGAATGCATAATGTTCCTTATGATGAAGGTTTTTGGTAAGAGAACGTCTGGATGACATCGTTCATGAGGAGTCGCTGCGCGATAGTCTCAATAACCTCAGCGTTTAAGGCACCCATCAGCCAGTACTTATGTCCAGTCCGGACGGCGGTGATACCGGTGATGCCTAAATCGTTGATGCCTTTGACGGTGCTATCGCCAACTGCATCGGTAACGCCGGGTTTGAATTGTACTTCAAGCGTCCAACCTTTTGCAGTGTCATTTTGCGTAGCCAAGGTGTATGTTTGTGTGATTGGATCGGCAAGGAGTTCTGAACCGATTCGGTCAATACTTTGTGTCTCAAGGGAGCCTTCAATCCAGTAGACTGTGGCTGTCCGGACTGAATCAACATCGCTGATACCGAGGTCAGCAATATCCTCAAGGATGCCTTGCCCAACGGTATCGGGGACTTCAGGTTTATAGTAAACTTCAACTTTCCAGTTTTTCATGTTTTTAGCTGCTATTTCCGTAAATAGAAATTCCTCTCTTTTTCAGACTTTTCTCTCAATTGTACGAAAAATTTCGATAAAGTCAAATTAAAATCACGTTTTCTTGTGAAAGATGCTATAATGTTAATTCATATGCCAGCAGTGTCTTGGTGGACAAAGCACTATATTTTTGCGATATTCTTAACCCGATACAGAGGTAAGAATCATGTTTTCTATTACATTGGATGTCCCTAGCGAACTTTCAACCCCACTTTCTATCTCCGGCTATAATAGAGAGAAACTGACTAAAGAGGCGAAACAGTCACTTGCGATTTCGCTTTTCAAGGGTAACATTCTCTCTTTAGGGCAAGCCGCGAAATTGGCAGAACTACACTTATGGGATTTTATCCAGATTCTGAACGAGCGGGACATTCCTATTGCTGAATATGATGATGAGGAAATCCAACAGGAATTGAAGACGGTCAAATGCTTAACACAGCAAACAAAGTAGCCGAAAAAATGTCAACATTAAATATTCTTGTTTTCGGGGCACACCCGGATGATTGTGATATTAAAGCAGGCGGTATCGCTGCTTTATATGCGCAACAGGGACATCGCGTTAAGTTTGTCTCTGTTACAAACGGTGATGCTGGACACCACGAGATGGGTGGCGGTCCTTTGGCGCAGCGACGCTTTGCAGAAGCACAAGCCGCTGCTGCAGTTATCGGTATTGAATACGAACTGCTTGATAATCATGATGGCGAATTGATGCCAACGTTGGAAAACCGTTATAAGATTATCCACTCGATTCGTGAGTTCCGTCCAGATTTGATTATGACGCACCGACCGAACGATTACCATCCAGATCATCGGTATACGTCAACGTTGGTACAAGATGCAGCGTATATGGTTACCGTTCCGAACATCTGTGCCCTCACGCCACATCTGGAGAAAAACCCTGTTATTGTGTATTTGAGTGACGGCTTCATGAAACCCTACCCGTTCACGCCAGATGTCGTTGTCGGTATCGACGCTGTCGTTGAAGAAAAGATTGACATGCTTCACTGCCATGTATCACAGTTCTATGAATGGCTTCCTTACAATAGTGGCACCTTAGACGCTGTTCCGACTGATGCTTCGGCCCGGCGTGCATGGCTCAGTGAACGGCTTTTAAATCGTTTTCACGCGACCGCCGAAAAATACCGCGATTTGCTCATAGCCCTCTATGGCGAAGAAGTAGGCACACAAATCGAATATGCTGAAGCGTTTGAAGGATGCGAATACGGGGCATCACTGACGGGAGAAAATATCCCTACTCTCTTTCCATTTTTCCAATAAGGAGTTTTGTCTTACATACATGCCAACAGAACAAGCCAGTGCCAAGACGCTTATGTATATCGTCTGCGTTATTGGTCTCATCTTTGCGATTGTTATGGTTATCCTCTTTTTCAACGCTGCGCCTGCGCGTTCTAATATTGTGGTGCATCGTGGTTCAAACGAAGATGCTGAGTGTCTGAAATGTCATTTAAGAGGCGATGAAAAATCACCGACGATGCCACATCTCAATCTCGGTAGGTGCAACCTCTGCCACGGACTATCGAAGGAGGAGAAACAAGAGTAAATAATTCGGTGCGGTTTCAAATCGCGCCCCCCTTGGTTCGAGATCGGAGTCTCGCTTTAATTCCTACCCAAGTGATATTGTCCTCTGTTTCGCTTATGACCTGAAGACATTCAAACTGATTCGCCCCTAAAACCGATTCAACTTGTGCAAGTTCAGTCTCCAGAATACCAGAAAAGATGACGATTCCTGCTGGATGCAGCCGCGGCGCACAATCTGGTATGATCGGGAGAATTGTCTTCGTTAAGATGTTTCCGACGATGAGATGGTATTTTCTTTCCACATTTTTGAGTCCATCGCCTTGAGATAAGCACACGTGCGATGTCACAGTGTTTGTTTGGAAATTTGCTGCTGCGACAGGGATTGCTGTCGGATCAAGTTCAATAGCGTCAACCCGTTTCGCGCCTAACTTGACAGCAGCGATCGTTAATATCCCGGAACCGGTCCCGATGTCTGCGACGTGGTAATACGGTTCAATGGTGTGTTCTAACAATTCAAGAGAAAGTCGAGTGGTCGGATGATACCCTGTGCCAAACGCCATGCCGGGGTCGAGTTGAATCAAGATGTCTGTTTCATTGTGAGGGGTATCGTGCCATGTCGGTGTGATGAGAATCCGTTTTCCGACCCGTTGTGGTGGGAACGCTGCTTTCCATGCCTCCTCCCATTTTTCAGATTTGACGTGTTGTAAATCGATAGTTGCCGGGCCCGGGTGGATGTTCCACGTTGGAAGTTCCGCGAGGAAATCTTGGAGTTTTTGGATTCGCGCGCCAACCCTATCATCTAAAGGATAGTAGGCGATGAGATCTACTTCAGTGTCAGCGTTTTCCTTGAATTCAACGCCAACCGCCTTCATCTCAAAGAGACAGTTCGAGACCGCCTCGGATGCTTCTTGAGAAGTGGTTAGAGTAATTCTTGCCCAGTCCATTTTTCACGTCCCCCTCAAAAACTGAGCGATCCGTTCTATTCGGGTTCTTCGTCTTCATGACGCCCAAGCAGTTTATCCCAAAATCCACCGTGTTCGTGCTGAAAGGATTCACCGCGCAACTTCGCAAATTCTTCTAACTTCCTTCGCTGCTCGCCGTTGAGATTTTTTGGGGTTTCAATTTCTACTTCGACCACCAGATCACCTGAATAGGAGCGTTTATAATGTGGGACACCTTTGTTGGGAATACGCAGTTGTGCCCCGTACTGCGTACCAGGTGGGATATGCAATTCTTCGCGTCCATCAATACCTTCAACTTCAATTTTTCCACCGAGCGTGGCTTGGACGAACGAAATTTGGGCGGATGTAATAAGGTCGTTTCGGTCGCGTTCAAAGCGTTCGTGCGGAGCAACGTTGATGACAACAAATAGGTCGCCGGGGGGGGCGCCGTTGGCGCCCACCTCGCCTTCACCGCGCAATTGGTATTTAAAACCGCTATCAACACCTTTGTCAATATTGAGTTTAATATCGCGCGTATTTCGGATAAGTCCTTGCCCCCTGCAAGATGGACAGGGTTCTTGAATGATTTCACCTTCGCCACGACACTGTGAACAGGTACGGGACATAGTAAAGAAGCCTTGCGATTGACTGATTTGCCCCCTGCCGTGGCATTGCGGACACGTTATCGCTCGTGTTCCCTTCTTCGCACCGCTGCCATTGCACTCTGGACAGTTTTCAACACGTGGCACCTGAAGCGTGACCTGCTTACCATGGATGACATCTTCGAGTGTTATCCCAAGGTTATATTGTAAACTGCGCCCACGTTTCGGGGTGCGTTGCCTGCCACCGAGTCCACCGAAGAGGTCGCCAAAGACATCGCCGAAAATATCATCCAAATTCACACCGACCCCACCAAAATCGGTTCCCATACCTTCGAGTCCGGCATGACCGAATCTATCGTACTGCTGCCGTTTCTCAGCATCACGCAGGACTTCATAAGCCTCTGTTGCTTCCTTGAATTTATCTTCGGCTTCTTTGTTGTCAGGATTTTTATCTGGGTGAAATTGGATGGCGAGTTTACGATAAGCCTTTTTGATCTCGTCTTCGTCAGCATCGCGATTGACATCCAAAACCTCATAGTAATCGCGTTTTTGCGTCATAACTATCCTTCCTATACTCTATTCAGGAGCGTCAGTTTCATCCGTATCGTCTGCGGTTTCGTTCGATACTTCTTCTTCTTTAGCCGGTCCCTGTGAAACGACTACCTGTGAGGCGCGTAGTACACGGGTATGTAACATATAACCCCGCCGGT
>JAPPDN010000644.1 GCA_028824575.1 Candidatus Poribacteria bacterium
CCTATCACTCCGAACAGCAATTGATGAAGGTAAGTTGAAAGGGATCAAAGGCATCGGTAAAAAAACGATAGAAAATTTTGACAGATACCTTAATGAAAATTTGTAACAAATGTTCCTAACAAGTCAATGTAGGTGTTTTTGCTTGGGTGTTCCCCGCAGGTTGAGCGGAAAAAGCGAGCCAAAGTGCGTAGCTCGTAATGAAATGGAGAGCGGACTTGAGAACGGAACACCAAAGTTCAAACCTGTGTTGTTTAACCGCAAGGAAAGTTAAAAAAATGGCAAGTGCACGAGATACAGGTGAAATGGTTGATGGCAAAAAACATGGGTATTGGATTACCTATTACGCGAACGGACACAAGCGGAGCGAAGGAAACTATATTCACGGCAAGAAAGATGGTCCCTGGATCCAGTACCACAAAAACGGTAACAAGGCGAGCGAAGCCACCTTTCGCGACGGCAAGAACGAAGGCGACTATATCTGCTATTATGAGAACGGAAACCGCAAATGGGGCGGTCCCTACCGGAAACATGATGGCGGTTCCGCTGATGGTAGAAAAGAAGGTGTCTGGCTCTGCTATGAAGAGGATGGCGAAACGGTATGGCGTATCATTACCTATAAGAAAGGCGGGGCTCGGGCGAAGCCGGATGAATTCCCGCTCGGTGTCTGCGATGTCTGTGGCGAAGGCAGACGTTCAACGTGGGGCGACACCTGCCCACAATGTGGGGCAGAGGTTTCTGATTAATCCTCAAGAATTCCGAAGTTTTTTGTCTGAATGGGGTTTCAATAGATAAATAAACAGACCCACAAAAAGCTGAGGAAAAAACAATTGAAAACTGACTCAGAATTTTGGTGTGCTTTGGTGTTGTTGACAGCGTTTTTTGTCTTACAACTCCCAAGCATAGTAAAGGCTGAAACAGAAACAGAATCCGCTCATAGAGTTGCGACTGCTGTCCGCATTAAAGACGCACCACCCCAATTGGATGGCGTTTTGGATGACGCTATCTGGAAAACCGCACCGCTCCACGAGGGTTTCCGTCAACGCGATCCCGATGAGGGGGAACCCGTTTCCCAACGTACTACCTTCCAAGTTGCTTATGATGACGAAGCGATCTATTTTGCTGTTGTATGCTATGACAGTGAACCTGATAAAATAGTCTCGCGCCTCGTTAGACGGGATGAGTATGTTGAATCCGATAAAATCCAGATTATCCTTGATCCGCATTACAATCGGCAGCGCGGTTTCTCATTTACCGTCTATCCTTCCGGTTCTGTCATAGATGGTATTGTCGGAGGCGGCGGTCCAGACGGTTGGAACAATGCATGGGACGGCGTGTGGGAGGCGAAAACCCGCATCCACAAAAACGGCTGGGCGGTGGAATGTAAAATCCCATTTTACATGTTCCACTTTTCACCGAAGGACAAATACACATGGGGACTGCAAGTAGAGCGCGAGATTAGCCGCAGAAAAGAGCGTGCCCACTGGCGTTTGATTAAGAAGGGTGAACCGGGGTGGTTATCCCATTTTGGTGATTTGGTAGGGATAGAGAACATCCGTCCCTCTCGTCATCTGGAATTGATACCATACACTATGGGTAGGACAACTCTAAACAATGATACTGATTTGTGGGGCAATGTTGGCGGTGATGTCCAATACGGTATTACTTCTGGTGTCACGCTCAATGCAACAGTCAATCCTGATTTTGGACAAGTAGAGGCGGACCCTGCCACTTTAAATCTCTCTGCCTATGAGGAGTTTTTTGAGGAGCGTAGACCCTTTTTTGTCAAAGGAGCCTCAATCTTCAACTTTGGAGGTTGGAGAAATCAATTCTTTTACTCCCGTCGGATCGGACGACAACCCGGACATTTTGAGATTCCGGAGGGCAGCACTGAACTCAGTCGCCCAGAAGCAACAACAATTCTGGGGGCTGCCAAAGTCGTCGGAAGAACCAACAGCAACACTTCCTTCGGTATCATGGAAGCTGTCACCGCGCGGGAGTATGCGCAGATTAAGCAAAAAGGCAAGAACCAAGATTACCTGGTTGAACCGTTGACGAACTACTTTGTGGGTCGAGTGACACAAGATATCTTAGAAGGGAATTCTCGCGTCGGACTGATAACGACAGCGGTCAATCGACAGACTTCCAACGCCGCGTATGTCGGTGGGCTTGACTGGGACTTGAAACTGGCGAAAGAGCGGTACCAAATAAGTGGGAGGCTCGCGGCGAGCCAAGCGGGAGAATTAGAAGCGCGCAAGTCCGGTTATCTTGCAAATATTGAATTTGAAAAACAGGGTGGGTGGTGGCGGCTTGATACCAGTTTTAGTATTCTTTCCCCAGACTTTGAAATAAATGACATAGGTTATGCGCAACGCGGCGATATGATGAGATGGTTCTATGACTTCATGCTCAAGAAAGAGCAACCCTTTAGCGTTTTCCGAGAAGTTACTTTCGGTCTCTACGGTTGGCGGGAATGGAATTATGATGGCGTTAGCATCGGTCGCTATTCCGAGATATGGACGTATGGTAAACTGAAAAACTATTGGGAGTATGACTTGTGGGTTGGACGGAATTTGGAGTCGTTTAACGACGAGGATGTCTGGCGCGGCGGGACGTTAATTAAAAATCCTGCCGGTTGGTGGATTTTTACGCAGCTTAGAACTGACAGTCGTAAAATGGTTCAGATTGAACTAAATCCAATTTTCGCATGGGATGACGATAACGAGACTTCTGAAAAGGAAGTTAGCCTCCGCCTGAATATTCGTCCAGTGTCAAACATTGAACTCAGCATCGGACCGATGTATCGCTATCGGGTTGACGATGCCCAGTGGGTTGAATTAGTTGAAGAAAACATCAATGGACAGTTCAAAAAACACTACGTTTATGGCGAGTTAACGAGTCAAACCCTTGACTTCACCACCCGCGCAAACATTAGTTTCACGCCGACACTGAGCCTCCAATTCTACGTGCAACCCTTCATCACCATCGGTGACTATACCAACTTCAAAGAGTTAATTGAGCCGAGGTCCTATCAGTTCAAACCCTATCCACTGAAGCGAAACCCTGATTTCCACATGCGTTCGCTAAGGGGCAACACCGTCCTGCGCTGGGAATTCCGTCCGGGCAGTACGCTATTTTTGGTATGGTCCCAATCGCGCTCAATTGAGTTAGAGGATATCGGGGCAGACGATTTGGAGTTTCGTCCGTTTCACCGATTGCGAAGCAGCTTCACCGATGAGGGAAAAAATATATTCCTGATTAAATGTCGGTATTGGTTTGGAATGTGATTACTAACCTGCTATCGTTAAACGTCAAGACAAATAGAGTTCCTAAAAAAATGGATTAGTCAACACAGGAGGATGCCACTAAGGTGATATACCACTTTAGCAAAGAACCGGACATTGCCTATTTCAAACCGCGATTCTCAACGCCTGAGTTTGGGGCAGTTGTGTGGGGCGTATCCAAGGGAGCCATGTATAAATATCTCCTACCACGCGACTGCCCTCGCGTAACCTTCCGCGCTGACGCTCAGACTTCCACACGAGACGCTCAATCATTTTTTGGGCATAGCAGTGTACGGTGTGTTGTAGCCATCGAAAGCTGCTGGCTCGAAACAGTGCGAAGGACTAAACTCTACCGCTACCACCTTCCTGCTGATACGTTCAAACTTGCCCTTGAAGATGAAAGAACGCAATATTACATCTCAGATCAGCCTGTTACGCCGTTGTCCGTTGTGTGCATCGATGATCTATTGAAATCCTTAATCGACTTCGGTGTTGAATTAAGAATTATGCCCTCTTTATGGCCCCTTTACGATGCAGTCGTGAATTCAACGTTAGCATTTTCAATAATTCGCATGCGAAACGCACAGCCACGGGACCTCGCTACAGCGTTCCATCCGCAATGCGTCGCCTTGCGGTTATAGGAATACTTCGCCCGATTTCAAAAGATTCGCGCGCAGCTCTATTCTCATCAAACGCCAGGGTAAATAACTCCCAAAAATTCTGATTTTTTTCTCGGAAATAGGATTTAATTCGGTAAGTCATCTTGAAAAGAGGGGAAAAAGCGTTGACAATCGAATGGAACTTGCGAAAAATCTGGATGTTTCTCTTTGTTTTTTTCACGCTACAATTCACGGGCACAATAAAGGCTGAGACGGAAACAGAATCCGCTCACAGGGTTGCAACTGCTGTCCGTATTAAAGGCGCGCCACCCCAATTGGATGGTGTTTTAGACGACGATATCTGGAAAACCGCACCGCTTCACGAAGGTTTTCGACAGCGCGACCCCGATGAGGGAGAACCCGCTTCCCAACGCACTACATTCCAGGTCGTCTACGATGACGAAGCACTCTACTTTGGAATCATGTGCTATGACAATGAACCCGATAAAATCGTTTCCCGTCTCGTCAGGCGGGACAATTACGTTGAATCGGATAAAATCCACATTAACCTTGATCCACATTACAACCGACAGCGTGCTTTCTGGTTCACTGCCTATCCTTCTGGTTCTGTGACAGACGGTATCGCTGCCGACAGTGGTTGGTGGAACAGCACCTGGGACGGTGTGTGGGAGGTGAAGACTCAGATTCACGAAAATGGGTGGGCAGCAGAATATAAAATCCCGTTTCATGTATTGCGTTTTTCTCCAAAAGCGGAATACACGTGGGGGCTCCAGGTAACGCGAGATATTAGTCGAAAAAAAGAAAATGCCCATTGGCGTTTGATTAAAAGGGATGAACCAGGTTGGGTATCTCGCTTTGGGGACCTGGTTGGCATCAAAGATATCCATCCATCCCGTCATTTGGAGGTGCTGCCTTACGCTATGGGACGGACGATCCTCAACCGCGAAACCAACTTGTGGGGGAATATTGGTGCTGATGTCCAATATGGGATTACCACTGGAACGACCCTCAACGCCACCATCAACCCCGATTTTGGACAGGTAGAGGCAGACCCGGCGACGCTAAATCTCTCAGCGTATGAGGAATTTTTTCGGGAGCGTCGTCCCTTCTTTGTCAAAGGGGCTTCCATCTTTGGAAACAACGACTATAGTTTCTTTTACTCCCGCCGAATTGGACGACAGCCGGGACATTTCGACCTTCCTGAAGGGGCAGACGAACTGAATCGTCCAGAAGCTACAACCATACTTGGTGCTGCCAAAGTTGTGGGCAGAACACAGGGCGGAACCTCCTTTGGCATCATGGAAGCTGTCACAGCACCGGAGTACGCACAGATCGAAAAATCTGTTGATGAACAGAGAACCCAAAGCGATCACCTCATTGAACCCTTGACGAACTACTTTGTTGGGCGAATCAATCAGGATGTGCTGAAAGGGAATTCACAGATCGGTCTGATAACCACAGCAGTCAATCGACGATCCTCTAATGCTGCTTATGTCGGTGGACTTGATTGGGATTTGAAGTTTGCGGAGGAACGATACCAGATAACTGGCACCTTAGCAGCGAGCCAAGCAGGGAAACTGGATGCACGCAAATCAGGGTATCTTGCCCATCTGGAGTTTGACAAACGGGGCGGGTGGTTAAGGTTTGACACCGATTTAAGCGTTCTCTCTCCTGATTTCGAGATTAACGATCTCGGCTACCATCGACGCTCGGACATGCTGGAATGGAATTACGACCTCACCGTGCGGAAGGAGAAGCCTTTCAGCATTTTCCGGCGTGTTGTTCTTGGTCTCTACGGTTGGCGGCACTGGAACTACGACGGGGTCAGTATTAGTCGTTATTCTGAGATATGGACAGACGGACGCTTGAAAAACTATTGGGATTATGATCTGTGGATTGGACGGAACTTGGAATCATTTAGTGATGATGATGTCCGACGTGGTGGAGCACTGATCAAAAGCCCCGCAGGTTGGTGGATTTTTACGAACCTCACCACTGACAGCCGCAAAATGATTCGCCTCCAACTCAATCCTGTTTTTGCTTGGAATGATGATAAACGGTCTTATGACTACGATGTGGATGTTAATCTTCGTATTCGACCGGCATCCAATATTGAGTTTAGCATTGGTCCAAGTTATGCTTATCAGGTTAAGGATGCCCAGTGGGTGGAATTGATTGAAGAGAATATCAATGGAAAAATTAAAAACCATTACGTCTATGGAGAACTAACAACTCGAACGTTGGACTTTACCACCCGTGCAAACATCAGTTTTACACCGACGTTAAGTCTTCAATTTTACGTGCAGCCCTTTATTACCATTGGAGACTACACGAACTTCAAGGAGTTGATCGAACCAAAGTCTTATCAGTTCAAACCGTATCCACTGAAGGGAAACCGCGATTTCCATCGGCGTTCGTTACGAGGAAACACCGTTCTCCGCTGGGAATTCCAGCCGGGCAGCACCCTGTTTTTAGTGTGGTCCCAATCGCGTGAAGCTGCCTTGGAATCGGTTCGGGAAGCGGATCTTGATTTTCGTCCGTTGCATCGATTAGGCAGCACTTTCACCGATGAAGGGAAGAACATATTTCTGATTAAGTGTCGGTATTGGTTTGGGATGTAGAGGAGCGAAAAAGTTATAAAGAAAACCAAGTTGGGGTCATAATTAGAAGATCCCACCCACTATTCAAGCGAACAGTAGTATTAGGAGTATACTATGGTAATTACCATGTCTGAGAAAGAAGGAGTCATTATTTTCAGACTGAGCGGCAGAATTATCTCCCCGGGTATCAAAGAGATCTCGGAAACCGTGGAGGAGGCACTTACAGCCTCCTCCTCATCTCTGAGATTTGTCTTTGACTTTAAGAAGGTAACTCAGATAGATAGTTTTGGACTCGGCGCACTGATGAAAATCCATTCTGATATCCACCCGCGTCAAGGGAAAATTGCAGTGGTTAATGTCAACAAACATGTCAAGAACCTCATTGTCACGGCACGATTGATCACCGTCTTTGAAAACTTTGAAAGCGAGGATGATGCGATTGCTGCTCTGAGCAAAAAATCATGAAAAACAATTTAACTACCAGAATAGACACTTACTATAAACTCAACACGCATCTCATATACCTTGATAACGAAAAGTTAAATTCTCTCTTTGATAGTGAAAGGGATACGCGCGGTTGGGGTGAAAACCATATAATCAAGTTAGGAAAATCAAAGGTATTCGTCAAGAAAATCCCACTCACCGACCTTGAGTCCAATAACATGTTCTCGACGAAGAATCTATACGATTTACCAACTTACTACAACTATGGCGTTGGCTCGGCTGGCTTTGGGGTTTTTCGCGAACTTCTGATGCATATCCGAACAACAAATTGGGTGTTGCAAGGCGCAATTGAAAATTTTCCCCTGATGTACCATTACCGGATTATGCCGCGCTCTGGCGAAAAGGTGGACTTAGACCTGAAGTGGTATAAAAAATATGTCAAATATTGGAACAGTAATGAGAATATTGGAAGATACATGGTTGACAGAACAAATGCGAGATATGAGGTGGTGCTGTTTTTAGAGTATATCCCTTACACATTTTCAAAATGGTTTGAAAAAAACATAGACCAATCAGGAGCACGCATCAATGAAATACCGGATACCATAACCTTCCTGCGAAAGAACGGAATTATTCATTTCGATGTTCATTTCGGTAATATCCTCACGGATGGAAATAAGCCCTACTTAACGGATTTTGGATTAGCCCTTGACAGGCGTTTTGATTTAAACGAAACTGAACGCGCGTTTTTCAGGAAAAACACGCACTATGACTATGGCGAATTTCTATTATGTTTTGGAGAACATCTTTCATCTATTTATCGAGGGCTTGCAGAGAGTAAAAAGAAGAAAATTAT